>SXWG01000211.1 GCA_005789925.1 Actinomycetota bacterium
AGCAATTACGTGCTCGGAATGGTCGGCTTCTTCTTGGGCGGCATGGCACATCTTCTGATGGCAGTCGCGCTCAACACGCTCATCCAGGGCACAGTCCCCGACCGCGTTCGCGGTCGAGCCGTCTCGTTTTATCTCCTCGGAGTTCTCGCTGGTATTCCTGTCGGTTCATTTGCTCTCGGCGCAATTGGTGACTTGGTGTCCCTGCGAATCGGCCTCGTTGCCTATGCCATTGTCTTTGTCTTCGTGCACTTGTGGCTGCACTCGAAGAAATTGTTTCCTTTGTTCGACGTCGAAAAACTCGACGATTGACGCCTTCGGACGATCAGCCGATCACGGCATCAGCGCGAAGTGCCTCGAGGTCCGACCCCGACAGACCAAGTTCGCTAGAGAGAACGTCGTCGGTGTGCTCTCCGAGCATCGGTGGCATCGAGTCCGGACCTTCGGTGACCCCGGTCATCTTGACGGGATTCCCGGGCACGACGATCGGATCAGGGACATCATCCGTGCGGGGCATCTCGACCAACATGTTGCGAGACTTCACGTGTGGGTCGTCGATGACTTGCTGAGCACTCAACACCGGGCCTGCCGCTATTCCAGCTTTCGCGAGAACGTGGCACGCCTCGACTGACGTCTTGTCTGCGGCCCATTGACCTGCTGCGTCGCGAATGACATCCATATGTTCGCGCCACCCCTGACGCGTTGCGAAGCGAGGATCATCAACGAACTCTGGCTTGCCGATTTCGGTGACAAAACGCGCGAACTCGTGTTCGCGTCCGCACTGCACGATGAACCAACCGTCCTTCGCGGGGAAACCATCCATGATGAGATTCAGTCCACCACCGGGCTCAGGTCGCTCACCCATCGACCAGTAGTTGGTGACGACATCTGCAAATGCCACCATCGAATCGAACATCGACACGTCGACATGCTGACCAATGCCTGTGAGATCACGGTGGCGTAGCGCCGCGAGAAGTCCGATCGCGCCGAAGAGAGAGGTGCCGATGTCTCCAAGTGCTCCGACTGGGCTGACAATCGGCGGCTTCCCCGTTGGGCGCTTCCATTCATAAAGTCCACTCATCGCCTCACCCACCGCGGCATACGCAGGCCAATACCCGTACGGCGACTCGACAGTGTTGCCGAACCCGGAAACCGACAAGTAGATGATGTTCGGCGTGACGGCACGTACGTCGTCGTACGCGAGGCCCATCTTCTTCAGAGCGCCACCTTTGAAATTTTCAGCGAACACGTCGAACTTCGTCGCCAACTTCAAGACCAAGGCCCGACCTTCAGGGTGCTTGATGTCGATGGAGATGGACTGCTTGTTCAGATTGTTGCGCAGAAACGTCGCGCCAGCGGATCGGCCATCCGGCTGCGTCATCGCCGGAAATGAACCGCGCGCGAGGTCTCCGCCTTTGGGGTTCTCGACCTTCACGACTTGTGCACCGAGTCGAGTCATGAGTTGCGTGGCGAAGGGCAATGCCTGCATCTGCTCGAGTGCCAGAATCCGCACCCCATCCAGCGGCTTGCCGTTTCCTTTGGCTTGCACGTTGTCTATGTCGCCGATTCGCATGACAGCAACCGTAGTGCGCATGATCCTGAGACGCACAGAGGGCGACAGTTCATGGCGGACGCTCAGGCTCGAGCAACTAGCCTTATATCGTGCAAGGAATCATCACTTGGGGCACTTACCTGCCCTATCGACGACTCGACAAGTCCTCCATCGCTCCATTTGTTGGCCAAGGTGGTGGAAAGGGAACGCGAACAGTCGCATCGTTCGACGAAGATCCGTCAACAATGGCCGTTGAAGCGGCACGAAGCGCTTTGCGTGGTCGAAACCTCGCTCCGCAACAACTACTTTTTGCGACGGTCAGCCCTTCGTACGCAGACAAGACGAACGCGACTGTCATCCACGCTGCACTTCGCCTCGAAGATTCTGTGACTGCGCTCGATCTCGGAGCCAGCGTGCGAAGCGCAGTCGGAGGTCTCGTGATGGCGGCGCGCAGCAGCGTCACGACCCTCGTCACGAGCGCCGATATCCGCACCGGTCTTGCTGGAAGCGCCGAAGAAGCAAACGGTGGTGATGCAGGTGCCGCATTCCTTCTTGGTGATTCAACGGCTGGTCCGGTCGCAGCGGAAATTCTCTCTGTAGCGAGTGCGACAGAAGAGTTCATTGACCGCTGGCGTGCCCCTGGCAACGTGCGAACCAAAGTGTGGGACGAGAAATTCAGCGAAGTCACCTACACACCTCTTGCCAAGACCGCATGGAAACAAGCACTCGCTGAAGCCAAGGTCTCGGCAGATGACGTCGCGATGATCGCGGTCGCTTCGCCACACGCACGCGTGGCGTCATCGGTCGCAGCGAAACTGAGTGTCGCCAAGGTCGTGAGTGACCTCGTGCCGACCGTCGGCAACACCGGTGCCGCACATCCGGGCCTGCTTCTCGCGAGCCTTCTCGAGAATAGCGAGCCAAACCAGGTCGTCGCTCTCGTGTCGTTGACTGACGGCGCCGACGTCATCATCCTGCGCACGACGCAGCATCTCCCCGACGCACGACCAGCCCTCAGTCTCGACGAACAAGCAAACGGTGGTGCACAGCTTGCCTATGGCAAGTTCCTGTCATGGCGCGGAATGATGTCGATCGAGCCCCCGCGACGCCCCGAACCTCAGCGCGTGTCCGCGACTGCCGCTGCCCGTAGCGAGAAGTGGAAGTACGGCTTCATCGGCTCTCGCGACAAGACGACAGGTAGTGTGCATCTGCCACCGCTGCGCGTATCTGTTGATGGCCAGCGCACCGACGACATGGAAGATGCGCCGATGGCCGATGTGCTCGGCACAATCGCGACTTTCACCATCGACCGCCTTGCCTACTCGCCGAGTCCTCCCATCGTCTTTGCCGTAGTCGACTTCGACGGAGGAGGTCGACTACCTGTCGAATTGTGCGACATCGACATCGACGAAGTGAAGATCGGCAGGCGCGTCCGCATGACTTTCCGTCGACTGTTCACGGTCGACGACATTCCCAACTATTTCTGGAAGGCGACGCTCGTCCGAGACAACTGATCCGGCGGCGCATAGAGAAGGAGAAACGAACATGGCATCACATGGAATCAAAGACCGGGTGGCCATCGTCGGAATGGGTTGCACCAATTTCGTCGAACACTGGGACCTCGGACTCGACGACCTCGTCATCGAGGCGTCAAACCAGTGCTATTCATCTGCAGGCGTGGCAAAAAATGACGTCGACGCATACTGGCTCGGCACTGCGCAAGGAGGAATGAGCGGCATCACACTCTCTCGTCCACTTCAGTTAGACAACAAACCGGTGACTCGCGTGGAGAATTTCTGCGCGACGGGCAGTGAAGCATTGCGACAAGCCGCTTATGCAGTCGCAAGCGGTGCGTATGACCTCGCCATGGCAGTCGGAGTCGAGAAGACGAAAGACAGTGGTTTCCAAGGTCTGAATGCCGTACCACCACCGAACGACGGCACTGGCCGCACGCTCACTGCAGCCGCGATGTTCTCGATGGTCGCACCTGCTTATGCCAAGAAATTCGGTGTCGACCCAGACGAGCTTCGTGAAGCGACTGCACACGTCGCGTGGAAGAACCACTACAACGGCGCCCGCAACAGTCGCGCGCAATTCCGCAAGGAAGTGTCGATGGACACCATCAAGAAGTCACCAAAAGTCGCTGGTGACCTAGGAGTGTTCGATTGTGCAGGTGTGGCTGATGGCGCTGCTGCTGCGATCATCTGTCGTGCTGAAGATGCACACAAATACACTGACAAGCCGCTGTACGTGAAGGCGCTGTCCTTCGTCGCCGGAAATGGTTCAGGATTGACGAACCCCGAATATGACTACACCACGTTTCCGGAAATCGCAGCGTGTGCTATCGATGCGTACGCCCAAGCTGGCGTCACTGACCCAAGCAATCAAATTGCGCTCGCAGAGGTGCACGACTGTTTCACCATCACCGAGCTCGTTCTCATGGAGGACCTGCAATTCAGCCCACGTGGAACAGCATGGAAAGACGTCCTTGACGGTCGTTTCGACTTGCATGGACAACTTCCCGTCAACCCAGACGGTGGATTGAAGTCATTTGGCCACCCCGTCGGCGCGTCCGGACTTCGCATGATGTTCGAAGCCTGGTTGCAGCTGCGCGGCGAAGCAGGAGATGAGCGCCAGATCACCACCGACCGCTCGCTGGCGCTCACCCATAACCTCGGCGGCTATCCCGGCGAAATGGTGTCGTTCATTTCCATCCTCGGCACTGAGTTGGGCTAGAACTCTCTTTTACAGGTCGCATCAGCGGCTCACGAATTGGGGGACATCATGCAAGACGCACGCGCAGGAGACCGGCTGCTCATCGCCGAACTTCTCAACACCTACTCCTACGCCATGCTCGACCGCGATTTCGACGCATGGCAAGGTTGCTTCTCGGCCGACGGCCACGCCGATTACACCACTGCTGGTGGTGTCGCTGGTACACCGGCCGAGGCCGCTGAGTGGCTCAAAGGCGTGTTCGGCATGTTCGACATCTCTGCCAGCCAAGCCAGCAACGTCGTCATTGAATTCACTGGTGACGACACCGCAAATGTGCGCAGCATGTACAAGATGGTGATGCGCATTCCGGGCGACACCCCACACTACATGGAGGCCTGCGGGTGGTACCGCGACAAGGTGAAGCGCAATAAAGACGGTTGGAAGATTGCTGATCGTTTCGAGCAACTTCTCTACATGCGCTGATCGTCATGCCACTTCCGTCAAAACGCAACCCGCAGCACATTGCTGAGGACCTGGAACGTTGGTATGAGCAAAGACTCAAGCAACGCGTGGCCGTGCTTGATGTCGGAGTACCGACAGGCACAGGCATGAGCAGCGAGACAATCTTGTTCAACCTCGACCCGGGTGGCATGAAGTATCCGAAGGTCGCGCGTATTCGCCCAAGCATGGATGACTGGCCGGTGTTCCCGGTGTACGACTTGGAAGCCCAGTACAAGGCGATGCAGTTCGTCGCGGCACGAAGTGACGTCCCCGTTCCAAATGTGACTGAGGTGGAGCTCGACGAATCGATTCTTGGTGCACCGTTTTTCATCATGGATCGCATCCAGGGAGAGGCTCCGCCAGACATGATGCCCTATACCTTCGGTGGAAGTTTCTTGGATGGCATGTCTTCGGAGGAGCGCCGAGAGTTGCAACGCAACGCGGCTACGGTGCTCGCGAAAATCCATGCGATTTCGCTTGCGGGCGAGAACGTGTCGTTTGCGGCACCGAACTTGAACGAACCACTTCGACGCATGCTTCAGGAACAGCATCAGTACTACGAATGGTCACGTGCCGGTATCTCCTACCCCACCATCGAAGCTGCGTTTGATTATCTCGAGCGCAACATGCCTTCCGACCCCGGCCCCGTCGTGCTGTCGTGGGGAGACTCTCGCATCGGGAACATGTTGTTCCGTGGAACCAAACCTGTCGCAGTTCTTGACTGGGAGATGGTCAACGTCGGCCATCCGGGCGTCGATGTCGGATGGATGGTGTTCATGCATCGCTTCTTCCAAAACATCGCCGAAGTCATGGGCATGCCGGGTTTCCCTGACATGATGCGCGAAGAAGATGTCGTTGCGGACTACGTGGCAGCCGGTGGACATGACCCAGGTGACCTCACGTGGTACCAGGTGTATGCCGCGATGCGATTTGCGGCGATCTCCATTCGCACCTCACGCCGGCAGATCGCCTATGGCGAGGCCGCTGAACCTGACGAGCCAGAGCAACTCATCATGCACCGCGACTTACTGCGCTCGATGATCGGGCTCTCGTAGCGCTGCAGCCGACATCTACATCAGAACTTTCCGACGTAGATGGCAAATGCATCGAGCGTCTGAAGCACCGTGTCGCGATCTGCAGCTGGTACGCGCAACACGACCTCTGTGCAGCCGATGTCTCGGTAGTACGCCAACTTGTCGTCTGACGGAAGCGTGCCAAACGGCACGATGTCTGGTGATCCTTCACGGTTGCGTTGTGACCACGCGTCGCGCAAGACCGGCAGTGAATCTCGGATACCTGCCCCACCGATGGGAATCCATCCGTCGGCCCATTCGGCGATCGCAGCGAACATCTTCGGGCCTGGTGCACCGCCGATGAGCGTGCGGATACGCGGCTGTTGGACGGGCTTCGGCCACGCCCACGATGGTTCGAAGGAGACATACTCGCCGTTGAATTCAGCCACCTCATCGCGCCACAACGCGTTCATCGCCAACATGTATTCGCGTGTGCGCTCACGTCGTGTCGCATAGTCCACTCTGTGATCGGCCATCTCTTCTTTGTTCCAGCCATAGCCGACACCGCACACGGCACGTCCACTACTGATGAAATCGAGTGTCGCCCACTCTTTCGCGTATGCGATCGGGTCATGCTCGACCACGAGTGCGACACCCGTGCCGAGTTTCAACTTCTTGGTGACGGCTGCACACGCACCGAGTGACACCAGCGGGTCGAGACTTCGCTTGTAGTCATCAGCGAGTTCTGAATCGCCCGTTGGCGCAGGCGTCAACCTGCTCGTCGGGATATGCGTGTGTTCTGGGATGTACAGCGAATAGAAACCCCGTGCTTCCGCTTCGACAGCGAGGTCCACGATGTTCATCGACCGGTCGGTGTTGAAGATCGTGAGGCCGAGTTGCATGAATCAGTTCTTCAGCAGATCGGGTCGACAGGTCGAAACGAGTCGTCGAATGCCATCACGCCAGTTGACTTGGGAATGGAAACCTGTCGCATGCAGTTTCTCGAGGTCGGGAATGATTGCTGCGATGGTCGCGGTCGTCGGGTTGTACTTCGGCGTGAGGCCAGTGAGACGGCCCATCTCCGCGCACCAATCTTCAATCCCCGCCACTTCGTCGCCACCCCAGTTGATGACAGTCGCTGGCGTCGAAGCCGTCGACAAAAGATACGGAATGCTGCGATTGATGTCGTCAGCGTGGATGGGCGTGTACGACGTCGGCTGGTTCACATGCACCGGCACCGGGATGTCGCGTTCCATCATCATGAGATGGAAGAGCATCCAGCCGTAGGAATCGCCATACGGCACGTTCAGACGGGCGACCACGGTCGGAATGCCGAGGCGCTTGGCGGTGTATCGCACGAGCACTTCACCTGCAATCTTCGAGATGCTGTACGTCGGCATGCCCGGCATCGGCCGGTGACTGTCACCCAACAAATCAGTCTCTTTGCGTGGTTCGTGGTCCTTCGGTTCGTACACCGCAGTCGACGAGCAATGCAAGAACGCTGCCAATGAATCGGATCGAGACGCAGCTACTTCCATGAGCGCCGCGCTTCCCTCTGCATTCGCAGCAAAAGCTTGCTCGAAATCAGAGGTCTTCGAGACTGCGAAGTGCAGGACATAGTCAAGGTCTGCGGGAACTTCGTCAAAACGGCCCTGCTCGAGGTCGACACTCACGGGCGTGACACCTTTGTCCTGCCACTCGGAACGTTGTTCTGGCTTCGCAAACCGTGACGCACCGAACACTGTGGCACCTGCTTGGGCAAGACCCGTTGCGATTGGCCCGGCGACCCAACCAGTGACGCCAGTGACGAGGACTTTCTTGCCCTTGTACTGGGCGAGATCCATGACCGTTGTCACCACAACTTGTCTGTGTACTTGTCAGTGCCGAACACCGTCTGCTTGAACGGTGACGTCCACAAGTGTGTTCCAATTCCACTCGCTTCGAGGTCGGCACCAAAATTGCCGTAGCCCTTGTCCCACTTCTTCTTCGGATCGTGGTCCACGAAGTGAATCTGTAGGAATCGGCGGTCTGCATTCTTCATGCGCGGAATCTCAGCAGGTGCGTCGTCGAGCAACGGCAGTGGCAATGCGTTCAGAATCAAATCTGGTCCCCACTTCTTACTCATCGCCCGTGGCGCCCACTCGTCTCGCGTCCATGCCTCAAGCTCGGCGTGAGTGCGTCCCTCGTTCAATTCGCCCACATTGACGATGATGCCGTCGTAGTTGCGATCGAGCGCTTGCTCGATCGGCGTTCCACGTTCGTCTTTCTGAATCGACCACGCCTTCTCATACAACACCGTGTGGATGTGGTCGCGTTGAGCGAACATACGTCCAGAAGCGTGCAATTGGTGCACCATGTCCACGCTCCAGCGATTCCAGTCGTCGTGATGACCCTTCAGCACCCAGGAGAGGGCGAGGTACGAGCCCACCGTCGGGTCCGGAGTCATCGGTGACTCTTTCGGATAACGCAGTTCTTTCAGATCACGCGTGGCGACGAATCGGTCGCCCGCGAAGTTGTATTGGGCGACCATGCAACCGCCGTAGAAGTGGTCCGTTTCGTACCAGCGGTTGTAGTCGACCTCATGCCCCTTGTGTGGCTCGACCATGGTGAAGAGAAGTGTTCCCAACTCGATCGGCTTGCCCATGAGTTCCCCCTTGGATGTAGGCACCAATCCCCCGGTGCGCGAGACACTGACGCTAGTGCAGGCGGACCTGACAGCGCACATGGCGGCGAACTACCGTGAACAATCGTGGATCTGTCATCACTCGTCACTCCTGCAAAAACCGCTGTTCTCACCATGGAGCTACAACGAGGAATCTGTGGCGACTCAGCACTCTTCTGGCAACTACGCGACGCGGTGACTGCCGCAGGAGTCGAAAAGAACACGGCTCGCCTTCTGGACAAAGCGCGGACGGCCGGAGCGACAGTCGGTCATTGCATCTTCACGATGACACCGACTCGTGAGGGAACACGCATGGACCTACCGATGATGTTTGCGGCGCGCAAGGATCCGAACTACCTACTTCAAGGGTCAGAGCAAGCCAAAGTGCTCCCGTTGCTCGGACCTCAAGCGGGTGATCTCATCTCTGAGCGCCATGTCAGCGTCACGCCGTTCACTCGAACGGACCTTCACTCACAACTAAGTGCACGCGGTGTCGAGACTGTCGTCATCTGTGGTGTGTCCTTGAACGTCGGAGTACCTGGCATGGCCATCGAGGCTGTCAACCTCGGATACTCGGTGGTCGTGGCACGTGACTGTGTCGCTGGTTTTCCTGAGGACTACGCCCAAGGCGTGTTGGTGAACATGTTGCCGTCAATGTCCACGGTGAGCGACTCACAATCAATCATCGACACCTGGAAGATGATCTAGAGACCCCAGACTCGCGGTGGTCCACACACGTCGACGAGGCGTGACAACGCAGCGAAGTTGACGCCGACTTCCACCACTTGGACACCACCCTTCTCCCATGCAGCTGTCAGTTGCTGAACTCGATCGTCAGACGACAGTTGTGGACCAACCGACGTCCATAACTCAACGATGAATGATTGACCGAGTCGTCGTGCAGCCTCGATGACCTGCTCGGTCGCACCATCAAGTGCCGGAGCGACGACCACTGCGGTCTGTCCGATACCGGACGCCCGGAGTGCATTGGTCGCGGCAAAACCAGCGACTGGCGCTGTCGGAAGCTGGACACTGCCGAGATGTCTGGTGGGGAATGTTCGCCCGAGCCAGAAGCCGCAGATGTTTGCATCGGCCGTCGCAAATCCATCGTCCGGTAACCACAGCGATAGGTCCCGTGCTGCTCGTGCCGGGTTGAGCGGAACAGAGTCGTCGTCGTACAACGGACCACACACAGCGGCGAGTTCGGCATACACCGCGGGTCGCTCTGGCATGTCGTCATGTCCGACATGTGTGAACGTGCGCAGGTCGCCGGTCGCAATGTCACGCCACGCCACGCCCAAATCTGTGAGCAATTGACGAGGCACTTCATGCTCGTCACACCCCACGACGATCACCTCAGTTGCATCGGCCAATTGTGCTCGCACGAAATCGTCACGCTGTAGACCGACTGTGCCAAAGTGCGCCGGACTGTCCCATCGGAACAAGCCCTTTGCTGCCCACGAGTTGAACACCCCGATGTTCGTACGCGTGACGACCTCGCGCAGGTCATTGACGACACCATCACGCAGGATGCCTGCCCCGGCGAGGATGACGCACGATTGCCGAACCACCTCGTGCCGTGCCTGTCTCTCAGCTGATGACGATGTTGGGCTCTTCGGTGATGACGAACTGGGTCTTCGTCATGTCGAGGAACTTGTCGGTGTCCTCCATCATCGCCGGAAAGTCGTCTTCTTTCATGTGGTCGTAAAAAGCCTGGGCCGAGTCGAACCACTGAATGGTGACGCCGTCCCATTCGGGCTCGGGTATGCGACTACCGAGTTCAGGCCACACCGATGCGTGCTGTTCATATCGGCGCACGTACTTGGCTGCTGAGGAGTTACGAATGAGCGGGCCGTGGTTGTTGTGCCAGTACTCGAGGAACTCGGCATGGGTCGTTCCGGGCTTGCGCTTCAGGTACGAAATCAACTGAATCATGCGCGCACGGTATCCCATTCGGCATTGACTACGGTGATTCGACGGCGCGGCGCGCCGACGAAAGGACTGGTGGCACATGGGATTGGTCGAAGGTAAGGTCGCTTTGGTGACAGGCGCGGGTCGCGGCATCGGCGAGTCAAGTGCCCGGCTCTTTGCCGCCGAGGGCGCGTCGGTGGTCGTCGCCGATGTCGATGGTGAGGCTGCATTGCGTGTGGCAGAAGTAATTGCGACGTCTGGTGGCAACGCCGTCGCAGTGCAGGCCGACGTCACCGACGAGGACCAAGTGATTGCGATGGTCGCAACGGCCATGGAGCACTTCGGTCGCCTGGACTGCGCTCACAACAACGCCGGCATCAGCGGCACCGTGTCGTCATTCACCGACCTGAGCTTGAGCGAATGGAACCGCATGCTCACCATCAACTTGACGAGTGTGTTCCTGTCGATGAAACACGAGATACCTGCGATTCTCGCCAGTGGTGGCGGTGCAATCGTCAACACCTCGAGTGGTGCAGGTGTCGTCGGCTTCGCGGGGCTTCCCCACTACGTCGCCTCAAAGCACGGTGTGGTCGGTCTCACGAAGACGGCAGCCATCGAATACGCGAAGCAAGGTCTGCGCGTCAACGCGGTACTCCCAGGCACGACCAACACTCCGATGATCCAACAATTCACGGAAGCCAACCCCGACATCGGGAAGATGGTCGCCAAGACCGTCGGACGCGGTCGCCTCGGCGAACCCGAGGAAATCGCTGAAGCTGCAGTGTGGTTGTGCAGTGATCGTGCGAGTTTCGTGAGCGGAGAGTCGATGTTGGTCGACGGAGCGACGGTGTGCCGATGAGTACATACAGCCATGACGAGGTCGAGCGCGCCTTCCATGAATTCCTGCGTCGTGGTGCGTACGGACATGACTGGGTCGGTTGGTCCAATGTGTTCACTGACGACGCTCTATACACCGAACATTGCCTGGGGCAATTTGTCGGTAGTGAAGGCATCCGCGACTGGATCGTCGCACAGATGGCGATGGTACCGGCAATGTCATTTTCCATCGAGTGGTACGACATCGTGGACGACAAAGTGTCGCTTTGGATCTGGAACCATCTCCCCGACCCGAGCGGTGGAAGTGAGCAATTCGAGTTTCCCAACTACACCTTGTTGACCTATGCAGGTGGTGGGAAGTGGCGCAAAGAGGAAGATGTGTACGACCCGACCAGCAGTGAATCAACGGTCGTCAGTTGGTTCAAGGCTGGTGGAAACCAAAAGACACCCGACAATCGCTCACTGCGGCCGAAACTTTTCAGCCATCCTCCGCTTCCACTTTCCTCTCCGAATGCTGACGTCATGCAGGCAACGATCAGAGACAATGTTCCAGTTGGCACGAATATGCGTGAATGTGTCGTGAAGGGTGCACGTGCCGCCATCGTCTATGACACCAGCGAACGCACTTACGGACTCATTTTGCATGTCAACGGCGACGGTGCCGTTGTGTTCAAAGATGAGTTCACGAACCCTCGTGAAAATTTCATGAAGAAGGACGTGCTCCAATGATGAATGCAGTCGTGCTCCGATGATGAATGCAGTCGTGCTCCGATGATGAATGCAGTCGTGCTCCGATGAATGACCGGGTCTACTTGCACGAAGTCATTGACATCGTCGGACAGAATCGTGCGAAGTACAACGAACACATGTGCAACTACAGACCGCTTGCGCGTGAAGAGCGCCGCATGGAGATGGTGGGCAACTTCAGCACGGTCGGCAGCACTGAACGATGGCCCGAAAGCATCAATCTCTGGGAGTTTGTCGATGGCTGGGAGGGAGTCGCCCGCAACTTCCGTCACGAATTCAACAACCCGGTGCACCAGGACAAGAACCTCGTGCCGTGGTGGGCCGAAGCACTGAACTATCGCAGTGGGGGTTACGACCGTCTCCTCGTGGCATCACCACACACTCCGACTGTCGATCAACTTCACGCTCGTGGAGTGACCGGCGAGTGTTACATGCACGAGCTGATTCACGTACAGCCAGGTTCCGCCCGCGACTACTTGTCGATGATCGACGAGAAGGGCCGTGCGACATTCGAAGACATGGGCTGGACTTTGGTCGGCGCATACCGTCACGCGATGGTGAACGATTCCGAAGTCATCGTGCTGTGGGCAATCCCCACGTGGGACGACTGGGCAACGTGGGAAAAGACCAAGGAGACCAACGACTCCACCGTCTCGTGGCGTCAGTTGACCAATTCCGTCGTCGTTGACTGGCGAGCCAAACTGCTCGCCGCGAGTGTCAACAGCCCGTTGGGCAACTCGGCTCCCACGAGCTGATCTGCGTGTCGACTCAACTCCAGTCAGCCAAGACCTGAGCGGTGTCGTGAGACCCAGGGTGCACAGGCTGCCCAGCTTCGACTGGTGTTCCCGAGAATCGCGGTGCCGCTTGCGCATGAAGGCCACCGTTTCGACGCACAACAGTTCCACGTGCCTTCGTGTGCGGATGTGTCTCCACTTCCTTTACTGACAACACCGGGGTTGCACATGTCTCGAAACCTTCGAGCAACGCACTCCACTCGTCTCGCGTCTTCGTCATGAACATGTCAGCCATCATCTTTTTCTGCGCTGGCCACTTTGACTTGTCCCATTGCGGCCCGAAGTCCTCAAAGCCCATCCGCTGGATCAACTCAGCGAAGAACTGATCCTCGATCGCGCCGATCGCGAAGTATCCACCGTCTTTGCATTGAAACGCGCCGTAGAACGGAGCGGCACCGTCGAGATGGTTCGTGCCGCGTGGCCCCCAGTTGCCCATGTCGACACCCGGATAGAACGTTCCCGCAACCATCGCCGCACCTTCAACCATGGACACGTCGATGACTTGTCCCTGTCCGGTGGCACGTTGATGAACAAGGGCTGCGGACACCCCGAGCGCGAGCAACATTCCTCCGCCGGCAAAATCACCGAGCAAATTGATCGGCGGCTGCGGTGGTCCGTTCTCTTCACCGAGCATGTCAAGCGCACCCGACAGCGAGATGTAGTTGATGTCATGACCAGCCACCATTGCCATCGGACCGTCCTGGCCGAAACCAGTCATACGGGCGAAGATGAGTCGCGGGTTGGACGCGCACACCACGTCGGGTCCGATTCCGAGACGTTCGCACACGCCAGGCCGAAACGGATCAACCAACACGTCGGCACGGTCGATGAGTTGGCGAAGCATGGCCATGTCGTTGGCATTCTTCAAGTCAAGCGACACGGTGCGCTTGCCACGCGTGAACGGACTGATCGACGGACGATCGCGCTTCACCTTTGCCGCGACGGACGGACGGTCAACTGCAACCACGTCGCAACCGAGATCAGCGAGCACTGTGGCACCCATCGGGCCGGGGCCTTGCCCCACTAATTCGACGACGCGCACACCAGCGAGTGGCCCTTGCCCTGCAGTCATATTCCCTCCAAAGTGTTTCGGTCAGATGTTGTCGAGTGCGTACTGTTTGGCCCAGCGGTAGTCGGGTTTTCCAGCGGGTGACCGCACGATCGTGTCTGTCGGCACCAACTCGCGCGGCACTTTGTACCCGGCGATGTGATTTCGACTGTGTGATTGGATGTCATCGAGTGTGGCCGTGTGACCTTCACGGAACTGAACGACGGCTGCGATGCGCTCACCCCAACGTTCGTCAGGAACACCCACGACCACCGCATCAAACACTGCCGGATGCGACTTGAGCGCGTTCTCGACTTCTTCCGGGAACACCTTCTCACCACCGGTGTTGATGCTGACTGAACCACGACCAAGCATCGTGATGGTGCCGTTTCCTTCGAGCATTGCGAAGTCACCTGGAATGACGTAGCGGACGCCGTCTGGACCGGTGACGAAGGTCTGCGCAGTCTTTTCGGGATCATTCAGATAGCCGACCGGCACGTTGCCAAAGCGAGCCAACTTGCCGACCCTTCCTGAACCAGGTGCAAGGCGATTGAGGTTTTCGTCGAGCACGACAGCATCGGGTGCAGCCATGACGGTGGGTCCACCTTTCATGGCGTCACCCTTCTTCACCATCGAGATCCCGTTACCACCGCCTTCGGACGACCCGATTGCATCAGTGATGACCAGGTTCGGGAAGTTGTCGAGGAACTCATCTTTCGAAGACTGAGAGAACAGCACCGCGCTGGACGAGATCGCGAAGAGTGACGAGACGTCCGGTGCCGTGCCATTCTCTTTCATCGTCTTGAACTCTTCGAGCAGGGGCCGACCGATTGCATCGCCCGTGATCATGAGAAGATTGACTTTCTCTTTCTCGACCGTGCGCCACACATCTGCTGCGCTGAACTTTGCTCTCAACACGTTCGTGTTACCGACGAAGCTCTGACCCATGATGCTCCATTGCGTCGCACCGTGCATGAGTGGCGGAATCGGGAACGTGGTGAGCGTAAAACCGTTGTTTCCCTTGGTGACGAAATCTTGCGGGGAGGTCACGCGAGTTCCATTCGTCATGTCGATGCCACCGCCGAGCGCCATCAGCACATCCTCGTGGCGCCACACGACACCTTTCGGCATGCCCGTGGTACCGCCCGTGAACAAAATGTAATGGTCATCGTTCGACCGTTGCGCGAAATCGCGCACGTCTGATTGGCCCGCGAGTGCTGCTTCATACTCAGGCCCCATGACCAACATCGGTAGTCCAGGCTGTGCCTCTTTTGCTCGCTCAACGAACTCTGGTTGCACGACGAGGAACTTGAGTCCGGCATTGTCGAAGAGGTATTTCAGCTCGTCGGTCACGTAGCGATAGTTGATGTTGATCCACACGGCCCGCAGTTTGAAGACGGCCCACAGCGTCTCCACCCACTGCACACAGTTGTAGGCGTAGATACCCACGTGGTCGCCGGGTCCGATTCCTTGTGCGGCGAGATGATGCGCCAGCCGGTTCGCGCGCGCATCCATCTCTTTGTAGGTACAACGTGAGTCGTCGTCGATCAGGTACGTGCGATCGGGCCATGCGTCAGCGGCCTGCTCAAAGAGATCGACGAGGTTGTAAGTGGTCGTATTTGCCATGAGTGTGCGACGGCAGTTCGGTGCCGTTCCCCCGCCTGAAATGTAGTAAGCAACATCTTCGACCTCCGCATAGAGCGACAAAAAGGAGCAGCCATGGCAGGAACCGAGCACCTAAAGGTCGAGCGTGAGAATCACGTTCTCATCGTGACGATGAACCGCCCCGAGGCCAAGAATGCCCTCAGTCCGGCGATGCTCGTTGGAATGGCCGACGCCTGGAAGATGCTCAACGAAGACGACGACCTTCGCTGTGCGATCCTCACCGGCTCTGGCGGGTCCTTCTGCACTGGCATGGATCTGAAGGCACGGGCGTCAGGCGATGAAAACGAGAATGCCTACCAAGCACGTTGGGCCGAGGACCCTGACATCCACTGGAAAGGTTTGCTTCGTCACTACCGCCTCCACAAACCACTCATTGCCGCAGTAGAGGGGTACGCGGTGGCCGGTGGCACCGAGATCTTGCAGGCCACTCATCTACGTGTCGCCGGAGAGAGTGCCACTTTCGGAGTGTTCGAAGCCAAGCGCGGACTGTTCCCTGTCGGCGGGTCGACCGTTCGCCTTCAACGCCAGATCGGCTACACGAACGCACTCGAGATGTTGCTGACTGCTCGTGCCTACACCGCACAAGAAGCCAAAGACATCGGCCTCATCGGACACGTCGTGCCCGATGGTCACGCTCTTGACAAAGCGAAAGAGCTCGCTGCTCTCATTGCCGCAAACGGACCGCTTGCCGTCGAAGCGATCCTGAAGAGCGTGCAAGAGACCGCGACGCTGTCAGAAGCCGATGCACTGAAGTTGGAATTCGAGATCGGCTGGCCGATTTTCTCCACGGAAGACTCGAAAGAGGGCCCGCGCGCTTTTGCTGAAAAGCGTCAACCGGTGTGGAAGCGTCGCTGACCAGCGATTGCTGTCACGAATAGAACGGATTCGAACCACTCGTGTGATCGGTGAGGTCGCGCACCTTCACAACTCCAGGAACTTGGTCAACGAGTGTGGTCTGGACACCTTCAAGCATCGTCATCTTGCTCATTGAACAACCGTGACAGCCACCACCCATGGTGAGGTACGCAGTGCCTTGGGTGTCGTGACCGACGAACGTGACGAATCCACCGTGGGCAGCGAGTGACGGATTGACATCGGTGGCGATGACAGCCTCGATTTGTGCGGACATCTCATCGTCTTTGACGAGCCCCTCGACGACGGGCGCCGGTGGCTTGTTCGGATTGCGCATCAACAGACCCTGTCGGTCGCTGTAGTCGAGCGTGGCTCCGTGAATATGTTCCACGCTTGCTTGCGGAACGATGATTTTCAGCCCGTCGATGGTGCGGACTTCGTCGCTGAACGCTGCTTGCGTGACCACATCGAACGAAAGGTCGTAAGTGAATTCGTCGCCGGGTGCCACGAGCACCTCGATACGGAGACCGAGTCGGTCTTTCTCGGGCTCTTCATCACGCAGTTCGAGCAACTTGGCGAGCGCCTCAGGCGTAATCTCGATGATGGTGTCTGACGAATTAGTGACGAGTGGGCTCACGATGCTCAGGCTACCGCCGACCCGTAGGGCGGTCTAGGCGTGCTCGCCAGATCAGCGTGAGACACCACCGTCCACCTCGATGCGTTGTCCGGTCACATAACCCGCCGCATCGCTGCACAACCATAGGACCACGTCGGCGATGTCGGATGGCTGACACACTCGTCCAAACGGGCTCTTGTCGTCAAGCACTCGCAGGTCCTTCAAGTCCATGTTCCCCGTCATCGCTCGCCCCATGCGAACACCCATATCAGTCTCAACGAGGCCCGGCGCGACGACATTCACATGAATGTGGTGGGGTCGCTCTTCTTTCGCGAGCACCTGCGCCAACGCCTCTTGTGCCGACTTGCCCATCGAATACGGCGCACTTCCGGCAGCGAAATAGCTGGTGGCGGTGGATGAGACGAACACGATGTCGCCACGGCCTCGAGTGCGCATTGACGGCAACACAGCCCGGCACAGTTGATGTGGGCCGAGTGCATGTACCGCGACCAGCCGCCAGAGTTCCTCCGCGTCGGTGTCGGCCACAGACTTTCCCCTTGACGCGACACCACCATTCACGACGAGGACATCGATACCACCGTGTGCGGCGATCACTTCTTTCGCCATCGCCTCACATTGCTCAGGCACATCGGTTGACGCCATATGAATGGACGCTCGACCCCCTGCAACAACGACGTCTCGTGCGGTTACCTCTGCCGCTTCCTTGTCACGTCGATAGTTGATCGCAACGGTCGCACCTTCTTGTGCGAAGGCGAGCGAGATTCCGCGTCCGATTCCACGACCACCACCGGTCACCAAAACGACTTTCCTGTTGAACTTCCCCATGTCACACCTCCATGTGCGCTGTGGCAAACGTGTACACAGTGGCAAACCTAGACCGCCAACGGATACGCTCACGAGAACACGGGGAGCTCGCTGGATCGGCGGGCTGAGAGGGTGTCCGCCGGCACCGACCCGCACACCTGATCTGGGTAATTCCAGCGGAGGGATGGCATGGTCACTCGACAACACACTCACGCAGTCGTCATCTTGGGTGGTGACTCGCCTCAATCTGAATCTGCCGCAATTGCGACCGACGCGTTTGTGATCGCTGCCGACAGTGGATGGGACCATGCGGTGTCACTCGGACTCTCTCCGCACGTTCTCGTCGGCGACCTCGACAGCATCTCGTCAACCTCGCTCAACGATGCGCGTCAATCGGACACGCTCATCGTCGAACATCCACGCGACAAAGATGCGACGGACGCCGAACTTGCTCTCAGCATCGCTGCAGACCATGGAGTCGATTCGATACACGTGATTTCTGGCGGCGGTGACCGACTTGACCACGTTCTCGGAGCTCTCCACATCCTCGCTGCACCTGCATTACGCGGCGTCCGCACGATGTGCACCACTGGCCGAACTCACATACACGTCGTGACGTCACATCACCGAGAAACGTTCGACGTGATCACCGGAGAGACCGTCAGTCTCATTCCAATCGGAGGCGACGTTCACGTCAGCACCACAGATGGACTTCGATGGCCCTTGCAGGACGAAGTGCTTGCTGCGTTCAGTTCCCGAGGCGTGAGCAATGTCGCGGTCAGCAACAGCGTGACGGTCACAGTCGCGAGTGGAGTTCTCTTCGTCATCCGACCCGGACATTTCGACCAAGGAGACAACAAATGAAGACACGTGCGCTCTCTGTCGTACTCGCGTCACTTGCACTACAGCTGCTGTCGTCGTGTTCATCCACCACCGAGAACAGCGGGTCTGCCGCGCAACGTTCGGTGACGTTGCTTGCCTACGACGCATTCACACCTCAAGAAGGCATCTTTGAATCCTTCACTGCAGAAACTGGAATCGAGGTGAAGGTCGTGACTGGCGGTGACACGGGGATGCTCGTGTCGAAGGCGATACTCACCGCCGGCAACCCCGAGGCCGATGTGCTGTGGGGGGTCGACAACACCTTTCTTGCTCGCGTGCAGGAAGCTGACGTACTTGATTCATATGAGCCGGTCGACACCGGAGACGTGTGCATCAATCTTCATGATGCATATTTCGACAATGTCGGTCTCGCAAGACCAGTGAGCCTCGACGATCTCGTCGATCAGGCATACAAGGACTTGCTTGTCGTCCAGGACCCCCGCACGAGCTCACCAGGGCTCGCCTTCCTACTCGCCACCATCGCCACCTACGGCGAAGACGGATGGCATGAATACTGGAGTCGTCTTCGAAGCAATGGTGTGAAGATCGTCAGCGACTGGACGACTGCGTACACCGTGGAGTTCTCCGGTTCGTCAGGCAAAGGACCGCGTCCATTGGTCGTAAGCTACGGGTCGTCACCGCCGGCAGAGGTCTTGTATAGCGACCCGCCAGTGACCGTGCCACCGACCTCGGTGATGGAGTCGTCGTGTTTTCGTCAAACCGAATATGTGGGTCGACTCCGTGGCGCCAAGAACAGCGAGAGTGCCGACAAACTCATCGACTTCCTGCTCGGCACGACTTTTCAAGAGTCGATGCCCCTGTCCCTGTTCGTTTTTCCCGTGAATGAATCGGCCACCTTGCCTGAAGTGTTTCAAAACTTCGCGGTGAAACCGGCAAATCCGTTGGTCCTCGATGCCGAGACCATTGCTCGGAATCGTGAGAGGTGGATCGAACGATGGGCAGAGTTGGCCTTATGACGATGTTGCTTCTCGTCCCTGTCGGCGTGCTCATGGTTTTCTATCTGTTGCCGACGCTCAACATGATCACGTCGGTGACGTCATTTGACTCTCTGCGAGAACACTTGACTTCAACCGCGACGTGGGATGTGCTGTGGTTCACCACCTGGCAAGCGATACTCAGCACGATCCTCACCTTCGCCGTTGCACTTCCCGTCACATGGGCGCTCTCCATCTTTCGTTTCCGCTGGCACTCAGTCGCCCAAGCGATCATGGTCGCGCCATTCGTGCTGCCCTCGGTCGTCGTCGCCGCTGCAGTGCGCTCCGTCGTTCCCGGTGACGACGACACGGGTTTGTTGCCCATCCTTGTCGCACACTGCATCTTCAATGTCGCCGTCGTCGTTCGCATCGTGGGCAGTCGCTGGAACCTCATTCCACGCGACATGACACTCGCCGCTACCTCGCTCGGATCAAGTCCGCTCAGAACCTTCACATCAGTGACAGCACCGCTTCTACGTCGACCCATCGCCGCAGCATGCGCACTCGTCTTCGCATTCACTTTCATGTCCTATGGCGTGGTCGCTGTTCTTGGTGGTCCCGCATTCCGCACGGTTGAGGTCGAGATCTTCACCCAAGCAGTCACCTTCGGCGATCTCGACGAGGCCGTGGTGCTGTCGGTTCTGCAGATCGTCCTTGTCGGAATCCTGTTCACGTTCACAGGGGGTGAGTCTCCGGTGGCGGGACCATCAACAATCAGCAATGGATCGCCTCTGACGCTTCATCCTCGTCGCCGATCGATTTCCATGTTCGTCCTCGTCTCATGTGTCGCCATGTGCGCGCCATTTTTCACCCTCGTTCGCCGTTCATTTGGTGGTGATGGAGCGTTCACCATCGGCGGTTGGCGGGCTCTCTGGAACGGCTCGCTAGCGACGGTCGGCGTCAACGTACCGCGCGCTCTGCTGAACTCGGTCATCTTCGCCACGCTCTGTGTCGCGATCTGTCTTCCTTGTGCCGTCGTCATCGCGACGGTCCGTGACCGCATGGTGAGAGGCGCCCGTCTTCTCGATCTTTTGACGGCCGGACCGGTCATCACTTCCGGAGTGATCCTTGGTTTTGGTGCGATCATCACATTCGATGAATCACCGATCAACTGGCGAGCATCGACCTGGCTGATTCCAGTCATGCACGCTGTCATCGCTCTCCCCCTCGCCATACGCATCATCTCTCACGCACTGCAGGCGATACCGCAAGGTCAGCGAGATGCCGCGGCCATCCTTGGAGCGAGCCCCTTTGTTTCATGGTGGACAATCGACATTGGCGCATCCCGACGTGCACTGCGTGCGTCAGCCGGAGTGTCAGCGGCATTGTCAATCGGCGAATTCGGGGCGACGTCATTTCTCAGTCGACAAGACACTCAGACATTGCCGGTGGCACTCGCTCAATTGCTCGGGAGACCAGGCGACATCGTTCAGCAGGCAGGCTTCGCGGTGTCACTGATCATGGTCGTGTTCGTCGCAGCGGCGGTGTCTCGTGCTTGACGTACGAAACATCACCATCACCATCGATGGCAGGTCGATTCTTCGTGAGTTCTCATTGGCCGTCGCTCCAGGAGAGGTCGTCGCAGTGACCGGCCCGAGTGGATGTGGGAAGTCGACTCTTCTCCGGGTCATTGCCGGTTTCCAACGAGTGGAGCGTGGATCGATCTGGTTCGACGGATATGACCTCCACGATGTCGCTCCGCATCGCCGGCGATTCGGCATGGTGTTTCAAGATGGTCAGCTCTTTCCGCATCTGAATGTGGAAAAAAACGTGGCGTATGGCTTGCGGGCCGCAGGTGTCGACAAGACAGTCGCGCGTGGTCATGTCGACGAGATACTTGCGTTGGTCGGTTTGGGCGGATTCGAAAGTCGTGATGTCACGACATTGTCCGGCGGCGAGGCACGTCGCGTCGCGCTTGCGCGCACTCTCGTGCTGCGACCGCGTCTGTTACTGCTCGATGAACCCTCGCTCGGCCTGGCCCCGCGCATGGTGGATGAACTGCTCGCGATTGCACGGCGCATCGCTGACAGCGGCACCACCGTGTTGATGGTCGAACAAAACGTCAAGAAGGCGCT
>SXWG01000212.1 GCA_005789925.1 Actinomycetota bacterium
CTTTCGAGAAAAAGGGCGCGTTCACCGCCTGCGAATCCGTCAGCCATTTCTCGATTTCCTTCGCGCGTCGTTGGTGGTCTTTTCCCGTGTGAGAACGAGTACTTCGTCGTCAGCAAGATCGACATCAAGAAATCGAGAGGCATTCAGTCTGGCACGACGGCGACCGAGCATCCAGCGAATTGCTCCGTAGGCGAGCACCACTGCTTTCACGAACGGATACCTCTTCACGAGCCGTCCGTACGAGCCTGCACTCAGCACGCGACGCATCATGATGTCAGAAGCCGCGAACTTCCACGCGTCGACCGCGGCGTCGACCGCGGCGGCCGAGAAGGAAGGCGATAATCAACGCGATGACACCGGCTCCGACTCCGGCCGAGACTGCAGCGTCTTTCTTGTTGGAGACCTTCTGATTGATGTCCCCTTGCAGGGCTCGAAGCTTTGCTTCAATATCGTCCCGACGAATGGGCTTACTTGAGTCGTGATGGTCAGTCATCGGCCACCCCCTCACGAGCCAAAGACGGTCGGTTCACTCTTGACAGACTGAGCACCACGAGAACGACTGCAGCAACCAGTGCCACGAGATACGCCACGAATGACCACGCGCCGTTAAGTGCGTCTCCACCGAGATCTTGTACGAGACGCAGGACCCCAAGAATTGCGAACAGCATCGAAATTCCAAGCGCGAACGCGGCAGCCAGACCGAAAAACAACCAACGACCCGCACCTCGAAGCGGACCCACTGTCTCTTGCTTGGCGTACGTCTTCACAGAGTCGACGAGGTCGACAACTTTCTCAGATGTCGACATGCGACGAGTGGTCCAAGGACGCCGTGTTACCACGCAATAGTTGTACCAAGATTCATGCGATTTCCACCGAGAAGGTCATTGACGGCGAAATTGGACCATTTCCCTGAGATGGCCGACCACTTGCTCAGTCTGGGCGAGACGCTGCTCAAGGGTCGGCGCCGCGAGCAGGCTGTATTTGTCGAACGGCCCGCAAGGCACGGCACGAATGACAGACCACGACGCCGCATCCGATTCCCCAGGTTCGATGGTGCCTGCTGCGACATGGGCAAGTGGTGACGAGATGTTGGGAGGCAAGTACTCGTCTAGAACTGCCTCGCCTCCGACGTCACGCGTATTGTCCATCGAGGAGGTTGCCTCTTCCAGCATGAGCACGAGGAGACTTCGTACCATCTGTGCGAGACGTGCGAGGCGGGAGACATGTATGACCGAGCCCTGCTCCGTCGGAGGGAATGTGATGTCTGCTTCCGGGAACGGATCGTCGGGCTTCCACTCAAGAACCTCGAGACGCTGTGTCGCGACACCGGCAACGAAATACCCGCCTGTGTCTGACACCTCACATTGTTTTACGACGACGTTGACGCCAACCGAGCGACGAATGTCCTTACCACCGACTTCGCTTCCCTTGTCGATGAGAACCGTTCCGAACTCAAGGGTGTCGTTGTCCGACGCGAGAAGCGAACGAATCATCTCTACATAACGATCTTCAAACACGCGAAGAGTCACCATGTCACCGGGAACAAAGACCGTCCCGAGCGGAAACATCGGATGTCGTGACTTCAAGGCAAGAGCGCCTCGACCGTCGGATTCGCAGACGCCCGGACTATTGCATCAACCAGTGCGTTCCAAACGGGACGATATTTCGCAGCCTGACCGACGTCATCTCCATTCAAGATGAGAGCAAACTCGACAGGTTCGCCTCCCTCGACCGTCATGTAGCCCGCAAGTCCCTTGACGCCAGAAAGCGTCCCCGTTTTTGCGACGAGACGACCACGTGCCTGCGATGATTTATAAAATTCACGAAGCGTTCCCTGCTCTCCGGCGATTGACAAACGATCGACGAACACGTCACGGTTCTTAGCCAAAAGCGCAGAAACGAAACTACATGTCACCTTGTTCCCTGACGACAGACCCGATCCGTCCACCTGCGTGAAGGCACTTGCATCAAGCCCGAGTTCCGAGATCGCCTCTTTCACCACCTCGAGACCGGCAGCAGATGTGCCGCTGTTCTTCTTGACAGCCCCCATCTCCTTCACGAGCAACTCTGCCGTGTTGTTGTCGGAATTCACGAGCATCTCGCGTACAACTTGTTCCATGTCTGCAGACGACACTCTCGCAATCGACGGTATTCCAGGTGGCATCACCTCGCGTAGTGACGTACCGACCACAGTGACGCCACGGAGACTCAGCAACGTTCGCAAGTCAGTTGCTGCCGCCAAACCAGGATCATCTGGCTTCAGGAACTGCCCAAGTTGGGCGCCGTCAGCCACCATCAAAGCGCCCAACGGACCTGCTTCAACCCCATAGAACTCTGACGGCCAAGACGGGAGAAACCGTTGGTCGTCATAGCGAACGTCGACCGGGACTATCGAGCCGTTAATAATCTTGACGCCGGCTGCAACCACGGCGTCGGCGAGATTTTCCAAAAACGTCGGTGTGAGTGTCGGGTATTTTTCAGCCAGCACATAGTCGCGTCGAACGAGAAGCGGATCTCCAGAACCGACGAGATACACGTTCCCAGTGACAATTCCGTCGGTAACAGTGGCGTGGAACGATGTGGTGTACGTGGCTTGTTGCCCGAGTGAGTGCAATGCCCCGGCTCCTGTGACGAGTTTGATGACACTTCCCGGTGTGACGCTGGTGTCCGCATTGATGACGGCGAGACGCTTACCCAGCCAGTCGACGGTGAGACACGACCCGCTCGGCAGCATCTCCTCCACCTTTGTCAGTCGTTCCTTCAACCGACCTGTCCTCACTCCGACCGACAGCACATCGGGGAAACGTCGCACTGAGAGAACCGGAACTCGTGGTTGTTCGAAGACATCGACGGCGGTGTCCGGCACTGTTCGTGCGGCCACTGATGACGTGAAGAGAAACAGCCCGCCCAGAACCAGCGAACCAAGAACACCGACGACAGTGACGAGCTTTGACGGGTTGCTCGCCCGACGACGGTCAGTACGTTGCGTGGCCGGTGTGTAATGCATATCGATAGAGGTGTCCAAGCGCGGTGACTGCACGATTTCCACTTGGGTAGCAGAGACGTCCCGACCTTCGCACGGCCTCCACGCCTGCGTTATCGGGGTCCGCAACCGCCAATTCCGTCGTGACAAATATCGGCTTGTTCGTCGTAAGCGAAAGCTCATGAGCTGCCTCCGCGAAACGTGCGTCTTGGCGCTCGTGATATGCCACGATCCGCTCGAGACCATGGTCGGGATAAAAACGACCTTCCTTCATCAAGCGACCTTGGTTCGCTTGAATGCCGAGACCCAGATAGATGATCGCATCGACTGATTCATGACGAGCAATCATCTCCATCACCTCGGGAATCGTGTCGCGAGTCTCTCCACCCGCACAGTCGACCGGATTATTTCTGCTCCAACGTGGCGGAAGTTTCGTGTCGATCTGCGCCAACAAATCATCAGGCAGTGACAGAAGTTCGAGCCGTCCGTCGCGAGCAATCGCATCGGACGTGACCACTCCCCATCCACCTGCGGTCGTCAGCACCACGACTCGCGGACCGCGAGGGAGCGGTTGTGTCGCAAAGGTCGCTGCAGCTTCATAGGCCTCTTCGACAGTCGCAGCGCGTGTGATGCCAAAGGCTCTACATGCTCCGTCGAACACTGAGTCATTCGCAGCTAGTGCCCCGGTGTGGCTTGCGGCTGCACGCGCCCCTTTCTCTGTCGCTCCACCCTTGACAACCACCACAGGTTTCTTCTGCGCGACCGAACCGAGTCGCTTCATCAACGACCGTCCGTCAGTGATGCCCTCGACGTATACAAGGGCAACAGACGTCTTTTCATCACGTCCGTACCACTCGACCAAATCCGCGACGCCCAGTGCCGCTGCATTTCCAGCTGACACAGCACGACTCACTCCGACTCCGGTCTGGCGCGCGTAATTCATGAAGGAGGAAACGAAATTGCCGCTCTGACTGGCAATCGAGATGGATCCAGCAGGCGGATACGGCGCCACGATCTGTGCGCACAACCCCACAGGTGTCGAGACGACTCCTTGACCATTCGGACCCGCCATCAACATGCCAAGTTTGTCTGCATGTGCCACCAAATTGATTTCGGCTTGTCGGCCTTCGTCACCAGCTTCGCCATACCCCGCTGATGTCAAGAAAGCAGCCTTCACTCCTTTTGCAGCACAGGCGGCGAGCAACGCCTGGTTGGTCGCGGCGGGAGTACAGACAAAGACCAGGTCTATGACTCCGTCAGGTAACTCAGACACGTCGGCAACTGTTTGCACCCCGAGAACTTCCTCTGCCTGCAGGTTGGTACCGAACACTTTGCCCGTATACCCACTCGCCAAATGTTGTGCAGAGAGACGAAGCCGAACTTACCGGGATGCGTGGAAGCTCCCGCCACGACGACACCACGTGGTTCGAAGAACGCTCGAAACTGCTGGTCGCTGTATGGCTCTCGCGCGACGGACGAAGTTACATGACCTGCTCGACCGTCGAAAGTTCTTTCTACCAATGCGTCAACTGCAACGACGGAGCCGTTCGGTCGGACTATGAGTGGATTGATGTCGATGGAGACAATGTCGCGATGATCTTCGGCGCAATCTGACAATGCGCGGAGAACCTTGACAATCTCCCGTCGGTCGACGGCAGCTTCACCCCGAAACGCATCGAGAAGAGCGCTCGTACGCAGATCGTCGATCATCTGTCCTGCTGCATGGTCAGTCAGTGGAGCAGGTCTGAAAACCACATCTTTCAGCGCCTCGGCCATGGTGCCGCCGACACCAAGCATCACCGTCGGACCAAATTGTGCGTCGACGAGCATGCCGACGATGAATTCCCGAACGCCAGAGACCATTTCTGCGACCAGCAGGTGCACCTCCCCGTCGTCTGGTCGTGCGGCTCCCAAAAGCTCGGCCGCGGCCTCGTGGACGGCTGCATCACCGGTCAATCGGAGTCGAACGAGACCCCTCTCTGTCTTGTGCGCAATTGCATCGCCGCAAAGTTTGACGACGATTGCGCCACCGATGTCCCTCGCTGCGGAAACTGCATCGTCGGCTGTGGCGACTTTTGCCTCCTTGGCAAATGGAAGACCGTACGGAGCCAGGAGGGACTTGGAATCAGATTCGGACAAGGTCCGCGACGCGACCGCACGACCAGTAAGGGGTTCTTGCACGGGTGCAACCGTAGTTCGCCAGGGACGTTCAAACCATGAGTGCTGCGCGGAAGAAGCGAAGCACATGTTCTTTGTGCTCTCGGATGCTGTCCTTGCTGAGCGCTTCGTCGTCGATCAGTCCGTCGATGAACGGCGCATCGGAAAAATAGGACAAGATCGACCCGTACGCTGCCAACAACAAGTGCCGTGCGTCGAAGCGTCGAAAGGTACCTTCGTCCATCTGCCGCTCGAGATATTCGGCCGCAGCATCGAACATCGGTCTCAACACGGCCGACAAGTCGATACCTAAGTGTCCGCCTCCGTCAAGAGCCTCGCGACGCATGAGTCGCACGTAGTTCGGGTTATCCTCGAAGAGCTGGAAGCCGGCAGAGAGCACGATCTCGAACTTCTCCCACCCAATCGCTTCGCTCGCGATGGCAACGTCGAGACGTTCCATCCAGTCACTCAAGAGACGTTCGAACGCCTCGCCGTACAGCGCTTCCTTGCTCTCGAAATGGTGGAGCAAACTTGGCCGTCGAATGCCAACGGCGGCTGCAATGTCATTGAGAGAGGTGCCTTCGTATCCGGCATCGGCGAAGCACTGCAGGGCCTCGTGGAGAATCAGCTCCCTCGTCGACAGCACTTCCCGCGTCGAGAGAACGGTTGCGTCGTCCCCAGGCACACCACCACGGTACAACTTTGCCCCTGGATTGCCTACCTACCAGTAGGTAGTGAGTTACAATGCCGTCATGACAGTTA
>SXWG01000213.1 GCA_005789925.1 Actinomycetota bacterium
CGCGAAGTTGGCCGAACTGAAGACCCGACTCGACGACATCGTGAACGGTGTCCGTCCTGCTGGTGGACCTGGCATGGGTGGACGTGGACATCACGGTGGCCGCGGTGGACGTGGTCATGGCATGGGCGGCGCGAGCGGAATGCCGAGCATGCTCGGCTCGATGCAGTCATCAGTGAAAGGCGCGTCATTTAACGCCTGACAATCGCAGCGAGGTCGGCGTTGACCCTCCCCTCGATGCGCTGATCAGCTGACTACAAGCGGCCGGTGTCCAGCATGTGCAGGACATCGGCCGCTCTGTTTTGTACGGCATCACCGTCGCTCAACTTCTGTGCGGCGCGAACTTGTGTGGACATACGGGGATTGCGCACGAACCGTTCTTGATGGCGCAGCAGGAAGTCCCAGTACAACGTGGTGAAGGGGCACGCGTCATCACCGACTCGTTTGGTTCGGTCGTAGGCGCAGCCCTTGCAGTAGTCACTCATTTTGCTCACGTACGCGCCACCACTTGCGTACGGCTTGGTTGCCATGCGACCGCCATCAGCGTGCAGTGACATGCCAACGACGTTTGGCACCATCACCCATTCGGCACCATCGATGAATGACTCCCACATCCAGTTGGTGATCGCGCGTGGTGACACGCCGGCAGTGAGCGACAAATTGCCGAGAATCATGAGTCGCTGAATGTGATGCAGGTATGCGCGCTTGTCCAGATCATCGACGCAGCGCGAGATGCAGCGCATCTTCGTGGCCGAAGCATCGGTGAAGGCAGGTGGAAGCGGCCGCTCAGCACCAAGAACATTCTCTAACGCGTACTCGGGCATCCACAGCCAATACAGACCCCAGACGTACTCACGCCATCCGATCACTTGACGTATGAAGCCTTCGGCCGATGCGATTGGAACTCGACCCGCATCGAATGCACGTTGCACCGCGTCACATACTTCAGATGCGAGCAATAGTCCGTTGTTCATATACGGCGACAACAAGGAATGTGCGAGATGCCAGTTGTCGTGCAACATCGCATCTTCGTGTGGACCGAACATTGGCAGCACGCGTTCCACAAAATGCTCGAGTCGGCGAAGTGCGCCGGCACGTGATGTCGCCCAGAGGCCGCTGGGCTTTTCGCCCCAGTGCATGGCCGGCAAATCTGCAAGCACCGCTGCATCGACATCGTCCAACTCGTCGCTCACAGGTGCGGGCCATGGCCAGTCGCTTTGTTTCTTCGGTGGTGGCTGACGGTTCTCGTCGTCGTAGTTCCAGCGACCACCCACAGGTTCGCCACCGTCCATGAGATACCCGAGACGTGTGCGTTGGCGACGGTAGAAGTCCTCCATCTTCAGCGACTTACGACCGTTGGCCCACTCGGCGAAGTCACTGTGGTGACACAGGAACTGATTCGATGCCACTGTCTGGATGTCGAGTCGTTCGAGAAGCGCGCGTGCGCCGTAACTGTTCGGTTCAGTGGCGACGATGGAGTGGGTTTTTTTCGCGTCACGATGTGCTGCCAAACCCGCACTCATCGAGTCGGCATGGCGATAGTCGACGTCGAAACCTTCGGCACGTAGTTCGTCTGCAAATCGCCTCATTGACGTGATGTAGAAGTGTGACCGTTGCACATGCCATGGTCGCGATTCGATCTTGCGACGTGACTCGACCATCAACACACGATGAGTTGCAGGAGTGGCGTCTCGCAGTGCGCCGATTGCTCGGTTCAGTTGGTCGCCGAAGACCCAGACAGTAATCACGACGCGTCTGCGATGGAGGAAGAGACAGTCACTGCACGTTCGAAGCCGTTCTCTGCCAGTCGTTGACGCATTCGCACACCGGTGGCGACGACCACCACATCACCACCAAGTGACCGGGCGCGGCCAGCTGCCCCGAGAATCAGTCCGAGTGCAGAGTCATCGACCACATCAGCACCATCGATGTCGACGACGACAATGTCGCCCGGCGCATCGGCCACCAACCTGAGGAGATGTTCGTTGAACCGCGGAACAGTGGGCAAGTCCACGTCACCGCTCACGATGAGCACGTGGCGTTTGAAAATGAGTGTGCGTCGGAGTGCAAGGTCCATTAGGCACACAAAACTACTTGCTCACGGGAAAGAGCCAATCTCCTCACGCAGCATTGTTGTCGACGCCCGCAGTGTCACGGGCGGTAGTAGCGCGCTGACGAAGGGCAGGGGAAGACCCCAGCGAGCAGTGATGCTCACCGTCATGAAGCTGTCGCGCGCAATCACGGTCACCTGAAGTGGGCGAAGTGAGGTCGAAGCAGATGCCGCGGCCTGGGCTGCTCGCTGGGCGTCGTCACCTGTGTGAATGACTGCTGCTCGTGCGGCGTTGCGCGATGCATTGACGGCCATGAGTTGAGACTGTGTCACCGCAACAACGGTGAGCAGGAGGCCCACACACATGACGAGGAGCGGAAGCAAGAGAGCAAACTCGACGGTCGACTGCCCGCGTTCCGTATCGCGGCGACACACGTGATGTGCGCTCGTCAGAACGTGGACGCCGCACGTTCGACGATGAGGTCAATCATGCTGTCGAACAAGCCACCGATTTTTCCGGCACCGCCGCCCGTGGTTGCCCATGCGATGACCGCCAGACCGATGACGGCTGCGACCAGCAAGATGAGCGCATACTCGGTGGTCGCCTGCCCGCGATCGCGCTCGGCGGGGTAGTTGGTGTTGCTGATCTGGTTGGTGTCGTCGTCCATGTGTGTCCTTTCGGATGGTTGTTGTGCGATGTGCACGATGTGTGTGTCAGGTGGCGCTGCGCACGACGTCGAATGAACCCATCGTCGCGGCGATGAGCGGGAGCACAGCGAGCAAGATGAACGCCGGCAGCACGCCGGCGATGAGCGGTGCAGCCAACCGAACGGGAAGACGGTGAATACGTTCGTTGATGACATTGCGGCGCAGGTGATGAGCAGTGGACATGAGTTGTTCCGCGACGAGAGCGACCGGAGTTCCATGACGTTGACTGTCGGCGAGAACACGAGACAGTGATCGAAGTCGAGGGTCACCACCGACCATTGTGAGTGCTTCGGCGAGTGAGCCTCCTGCTGCGATGAGTCTCACGGGTTGTTCGAGCAATTCGCGTGCGTGTGTTTCGCTCTCATTGTGAGTGATGATGAGGGCGTCGGCGATCGTGTGCCCTGCGGTGAGTGCAACAGAGATCTGCGCATGAATGTCAGTGATTGCGTCGTCATCTGCATCAACGCGAGTCGCGTCGGTGATGAGTCGAGACATCCAGCGTCGCGCCGCATGGTTGAGGACAAGACCGACCCCGACGGCCATGATGAGCGTTGGGGAATGAACAAGCCGCGCACGAAGTGAGTTGCTGCCAATGAGGAGCACAAGCAAGAACGTGATGGGTGCCACCGTGAGCAACCTGGCCGACGCACGGGCTTGAGAGGTGTGCACTCGTACGTCGTCGTCCAACAATTGCATCGCTCGCAGATTCGACGCTCTCTGCTCGAGCTCGGCGGGTGTCGTGGCACGTCGTGTGTCAGAACCGATGAGAGCGTCGAGCGCCTCTCGGTCAACATGTGCCTGGCTGCACTCATCGTCGAGGGCCTCGACAACGGGCACTCCTGAACGCACACGACCTGCCACTGACTGCAACACAGCGGCAGCAATCTCATGGCTGAGACTGGTGTTGTCTGTGGGTGACACCACCGACGCATGCAGGTGTCGGCGTGACACCACGCGGTCACATGCCACGAGCAGCGGGTGACACATCGCAAAGTAGACACTTGCGAAAGTGGCCATCATGGTGGTGACGACGATGAGGGCTGTGAACAAGAGCCGACCTGCTCAACTTGCGATGTCGTCAACAGTCGACCCGGACAAGCCGCCGGGCGCCGTCGGCCATGGTCTCGAACGTGCCGATTGCAGCAACCGCACGCCGTTCGTCATGACGTTGCATGTGAACGATGACGTCGACCGAGTCACGCACCATGTCGGTGGCGATGTCGGCATTCCAGCCGCGCTGGGCACCGAGTGCCATGGCGGCGAGCCGTCGAGGAGTGTCATGCAATGAGGTGGAGTGGCATGTGGTCCAGCAACCTCGGTGACCCGTGTGCAACGCAGTCAACATGTCGACGACTTCTGCGCCGCGAACCTCACCGACGACGATGCGATCTGGTCGTAGCCGCAATGCTGTTCGCACGAGTGTCTGCATGCTGATGTGGCCGTGACCTTCGATGTTGGCAGGGCGTCCCTCCAGTCGCACGAGGTGTTCGCAGTGCAATGGCAACTCTGCCGTGTCTTCGATGCACACCACACGTTCGTGTTCGGCGATGAGCTTGGCCAATGACGCGAGCAGTGATGTCTTCCCAGATGACGTCGCACCTGCGACCACGATGTTGCGTCGATCGCATACTGCTTGCTGAAGAATTGCGGCCTCGCGTGGTGTGCAGAAGTGGTCGAGTTCGCGCACCGTCGAGGAGAACCGTCGAATGTTCAATGAACCACCATCGACAGACACTGGTGGCAGCACGGCACACAGCCGTGAGTTGTCGGGGAGACGTGCTTCGACGATCGGTGACATGATGTCGACTCGACGCCGCGATGATCGCAACAGGCGTTCGACCAACACGTCGAATTCACCGTGCATCAATTCGCCCACGCGACGTACGTGACCGCGCTGTTCGACCCACACATGACGTCCTGCCACGACCATGACTTCAGAGATAGACGAGTCATCACACAGGGTCTGCAAACTTCCGAGCCCGCCAGGAATGAGAGAGCTGAGTGGGGCTGTGGTCATTGCGCTCACATCTGCGGCAAGTGTTTGCCGAGCAGTTGTAGGCAGCGAGCAGGGAACAGCCCTGCATCGACGGCTCGTGCGACTGCAGGGTCGAAGGGAATAGTGGCGATCACCGGCGCTGCCAACACTGACTCGACGTCTTTCGACGTGAGGGCCCGACCTGATTCGCTCGTGACCACCACGTGGGACGGTCGGCGCAGAAATGTCGCGCGACGCAGGGATAGGTAGCACGGTTTGGTGACCAAGATGTTGCGTTGTGCCCGGTGGAACATGTCGTCACCAATGACGCGTGTGCCTGCGTCGATGAACACGGCAGCGGGGAAGGTGGCGAGTGTCGCGGCGAGAAGTGACCACCGTGGAGTGCCTTCCACCAATTCTGCGCCGCGATGAATGACGAGCAGCCCACTTTCGATGGTGGTTCCGCAGTGCAGCAATGTGTCGGCGTCAGCGGTGGAGTTCTCTGCCAGCCAGTCGTTCACGCCAGGACCGACCGGTCCGGCCATGCCGAGCACCGCGGGAATGTCGCCGCACAAGTCGACCAGCACCGCGCGTGGACGTTGCGCCACTTCGGCCAGCGCACACGACGCGGTCACCACAGTGGTTCCGTTGCCACCTTTGCTCGAATGGAAGAGATACACCACAGCCTCCTTGGGTCTGCGGTGATGTGTGAGCCTCGTTCAGGAAACGGAAGCGACCGGCGAACGACGCGTCAGAAAATGACCTCGTTGCGCAACTCTGCTCCACGAGCAAGGTTCGACAGATTGTCGATGAAGATGTCGATTGCACGGCCACTGATGAGCGTCGACGTGCCACTCGAGTGTGGAGTGATGATGACGTTTTCCATGTCCCACAGCGGGCTGTCCGCCGGCAATGGTTCGACAGCGAACACGTCGAGGCCCGCGCCAGCGAGGTGTCCACGGCGCAACGCATCGATGAGAGCCTGTTCATCGACCAACTCGCCTCGTCCGACGTTCATGAAGAACGAACCAGGCTTCATCGCAGCGAGTGCTTCGGCATCGATGGTGTTGCGCGTCTCGTCATTCAGTGGCAGCGCGACTGCCACGTAATCAGCTTGGGCGAGCGCCTCATGAAGTTGTGACAGGGGAACCACTGGACACGGCTGCGAGCCACCAACAGTTCGACGCGCAGCAGTGACGTTCATATTGAACGCCTGAGCGAGACGGATGATCTCTTGTCCGATGGGACCGACACCGACAACGAGAAGTGACGAACCTTCCAATTCGACGAAACGATGCATGGTCCACTCGTGACGCTGTTGCTGACGGACGAAGCCTTTGAAGTCTCGACTGTGTGCGAGCATGTACATCATCACGGTCTGTGCGATTGGTGAGGCTGCGGTACCTGCCGAGTTGGTGAGTCGAACGCCACGCTCGACGAATGCACGAAAAATCGGACTGTCGACACCAGTCGAGAACGTGTGCAGCCATTTCAGTTTCGGTGCCGCGATCGCAGATTTCATGATGCCGAGTGTCCGGTCGGGCCAGCAGTCGTCGCTGAAACATGCACTACGAACGTCGGCGACAAGTTCATCGGGTAGTTGATCCGGCCCGGTGTAGATGACTGGGGTGACGGTCGGGTCGGCTTGCAAGATTCGTTCGCTGTAGCGCTCCCACACCGTGTCGCTCAGCAACACATGATGAGGTTCAGAGGCAGAGGTCACGCTGCAACATTACGGAGCGAGCAGGCGTCCGCCTGCTCCGAAACGGTACGGTCACATCTATGGCAGTTATCGCGGCGGTGATGACAGCAGCCCTGTCGCTGTTGTCGTTGACCCCTGGTCTTGCTGGCGACGGCAACGCAGCAGGAGCAAGAGACACCGAAAGCATCGTCACGTCGGTGACGCCCCAGCCTCCCGCGGCCGTGCGAGTGGACATCGTCGGTTTCGATTCGTTTCTGCGAGTGCGCAGCGATGGGGTGAAAGTCGAGGTGTCGGGGTACGAGAACGAGTCGTACATCCGTATCGACGCTGACGGCACGGTGTGGGTCAATGATCGATCCATCACCCGAGCCATGAACGAGTCGCGTTATGGGAACTCCAGCGCAGCTGCTGATTCGACGAGGTTCTCAACGACCGAGACCGACTGGCAGAAGATCGGTTCGGACGGCACGGTCATGTGGCATGACCATCGGTCGCATTGGATGAGCCCGAAACCTCCAGCGACAATCGATGCACGCGGGAAGATTCAGGACTGGGTCGTTCCGATCACAATCGACGGTGTCGCCACAGATGTTCGTGGTGAGATGTATTTGCGTGAGCGTGCGACTGCATGGTGGTGGATGTTCGGATTGCTCGCTGTCATCGCTGTCACCCTTCTGTCGTTTCGCTCACGATCAATCGTGGACCTTGCAATCTTCAAAGTCGGCGCGTCGGCACTTGCTGCCGGTGCGTGGCAGATGGTCGGGCTTCCATCTGCAGCGCGCCCTGCTCCGTTGCTGTTCGGTTTTGGAGCGGTCGCCGCTCTCGCAGCAATGGTCTCGATGTTCTTGCGCTCACGCCGTTCAGATTCGATTGCTGCTCCTGCATTCGTCGCAGGTGCGGGATTGTCGCTGGTGATTGGTGCGTGGTTGGCACGAATTTATGTTCAGTCGGCGTACGTACCTGGCGCCGACGACGCCCAGTGGATCGTGCGAGCTCTGGTGCCGATGATGTTGGCAGCCGGCATCGTCGGAGTCATCGACGGAGTTCGCCGAACAGCGTTTCCGCCGATGGCCGTGAAGTGACGTGACGTACTAGACGGACAAGAGGTCGCGTGCACCAGTGTCAGAACTGGGGTGACGCAACTTGCTCATCGCGCGCGCTTCGATTTGACGGATGCGTTCGCGCGTGAGGTTGAAGTGTTCGCCGACTTCTTCGAGCGTGCGTGGCTCGCCCTTGCCGTCGAGTCCGAAACGAAGTTTCAGAATTTCCCGCTCACGCTCGTCGAGCGGTGCGAGTAGTCGCTGAATTTCTTCGGGCAACAACGACGTGGCTGCTTCCTCGAAAGGTGACACGGCGGAGCGGTCTTCCACGACGTCGCCCAGCTCAGCATCGCCGTCTTCGCGCAATGGCTCGGACAGTGACAATGGCTCGGCAGCGAATCGGAGTGCTTCAGTGACCTTGTCTTCTGGCATCTCGACTTCTTTGGCCAACTCAGCCAACGTTGCCGGACGGCCGTACTTCAGCTCGAGACGCGAGCGAGCCTTCTGTAGACGGGCGAGAGTGTCGCCGGCGTGCACCGGGAGGCGAATGGTGCGGCCGGTGTTTGCGATGC
>SXWG01000214.1 GCA_005789925.1 Actinomycetota bacterium
AACAGATTGTCGGTGACGATGACGTCATATCGGTGTGGATCTTGAACGAAGTAGATGCATGCAGCGTCGACGTGGTTGTACGCCGTCTCCACTTTCGGAAACTCTCTTGCGACCTCATTGAAGGTGCGCTGCCACAAGTCACCAGCAAATGTGAGCACGTTGGTCTTGTGCACCAGCGTGAGGTGTTTGCGCTGACGTGAATCGGCGAGTTGAAAGGCGTAGCGGATGCACCGCTCGACCCCCATACGTGTGTTCACGCTTCCTTGAGTGGCGACCTCGTTAATTGTGCCTTTTCGCAACACTCCGCCTTCACCGACATATGGACCTTCGGTGTTCTCTCGAATGACGATGAAGTCGTGTGGCCGTTCATGCCCTGGTGCAATGCCCGCAAAGGGACGTTGATTGATGTACAAGTCGAGCTCGAATCGCATTTTGAGCAGCAACCCACGTTCGATGACTCCGGGTGGAACTTCCGGCGTGCCGACAGCGCCGAGGAGAATGGCGTCAAAGCTGCGGAGTTTGTGCAAGGTGTCGTCAGACAACACTTCACCGTCGCGCAGATAACGCTGACCACCAAGGTCAAAATCTGTGGCTTCGAAATGCACGCCTGCAGCCCGCACCACCTTCAATGCTTCGTGGACGACCTCGGGCCCGATGCCGTCGCCGCCGATGACCGCGATCCTGTGTGACATAGGAAAACCATCGTACGAGCCGCCGATAGCCTTTCCTTTATGGCAAAACACCTGCTGTCGGAAAAGACGTACAAGCGCCTCGAAGCAGAGGTGTTCGATCTTGAGCACACCCGCTTGCCAGAAGTGGCAGACAAGATTGGCCGGGCCCGCGAACTGGGTGACCTCAGCGAAAACGGCGACTATCACGCAGCGAAAGATGAGTACGGATTACTCAACGACCGTCGCCTGCGCGTGCAGGGAATTCTCGAAAACTAGGCAATCGCTCCAGTGCCGTCGGCCAACGAAGTGACAGTCCTCTCGCACGTGACAGTCCTCTTCGATGGTGACGACCCGAGCGATGCCGAGACATACCTGATCGGCCACATCGAAGAAGACGGAGCGGGACACGAGATCATGAGCCCGGCCTCCCCCATTGGTTCGGCACTACTCGGTCACAAAAAAGGCGACAAAGTTTCAATCACACTCGAAAACAGTGCAAAAGTTGCTGTGACGGTGATTGACATCTCCGGCTGACACACATGACCGGAGAACCCCTGATCCCCCCGCTTCCACCCGGACAACATGTCAACTTGCCGGGACGAGGAACCACGTACATTCGACAGATAGATGGTCCGCCGGGAGCACCGACGATCGTCTTGCTGCATGGGTGGACTGCGACGGCAGACCTCAACTTCTTCACCTGTTACGAGTCACTCGGTGAACACTTTCGTGTCATCGCCATCGATCATCGCGGTCACGGACGCGGAATTCGTTCGACGCAACCTTTCAAGTTGTCAGATTGCGCCGACGACGTCGCCGCGCTCGCTGACCAGTTGCACATCAACACATTCATCCCCGTCGGATACTCGATGGGCGGCCTTGTTGCACAGTTGTTGTGGAAACGACATGAGGCACGAGTACGAGGCCTCGTCCTCGCAGCCACCACAGGACATTTCGTCGAGTCGCGTGAAGAGCGCATCGGATTTCTCGGCCTGAAGGGACTCGGTGCACTTGCTCGTCTCACGCCACGCGCAGCTCAGGACTGGATCAGCGAGCAGACATATCTGCAGAAAAAGACGTCAATGTGGGAACCCTGGGCCGTGCAACAGGCCGCCAACCATGACTGGCGTCTCATTCTTGAGGCCGGTGGTGCACTCGGTTTGTACGACGCCCGCGAGTGGCTGCCACACGTTGAGGTTCCCACGTCAGTCATCATCACGACGCGTGATCAGACCGTGCCGACACCACGTCAAGAACACCTCGCCAGCCTCATTCCGACTGCACGCACATATCGCGTCGACGGTGGACACGATGCAGTCATCGCACGCGCTCACGACTTCGTGCCGACACTCGTCGATGCGTGCAAGCACGTGAATGATGCTGCCGAGTCGACCTTGCGGTCACATGTGACTCGATGACTGCGGGCCCATGAGACACGCGATCAGATCACGCACACGCCTGCGGCGTAATGCACGCATCGCAGCACTCGGCGCAAAGGTGGGTTTCGGGCATGCCGGCACTGCGGCGCGCAAAGTGTTTGCCGGCGCTGCACGTCGCGAACAGTTGTCCCGTGACCGTGAAATGCGCACCGCGCAGCAGGTGGCGGCTGAATTGGGTGACATGAAGGGCGCACTCATGAAGCTCGGCCAAATGGCGAGTTACCTAGACGACGGCCTGCCAGAACCATTGCGTCTGGCGCTCGCACAACTCCAAACCGCCGCACCTCCAATGTCGCATGACCTCGTCGACGAGGTTTTCATGCAGGAATTCGGGGCATTGCCGTCTGATCTCTTCGTGACATGGGACCCCGATCCGATTGCCGCCGCTTCAATCGGCCAAGTTCATCGAGCTGTGCTGCGTGATGGTGACGACGATGTCGCAGTCGCGGTCAAAGTGCAGTCCCCCGGGGTCGCTGACGCGATCGAATCTGACATACGAACCGCCGACCTGCTCGGCACACTGCTCGCCTTCGGATTCAAGTCTCTCGACCCTGACGCGATGGTGGCTGAAATCAAGGAGCGTCTCACCGAAGAGTTGGACTACTCACGTGAAGCACGCAACCAACAAGTCTTTGCCAACTTCTACCGCGGGCATCCCTTCATCCACGTTCCAAAGGTATTCGCTTCGATGTCGAAATCGAAAGTGCTCACCACAGAACTGGTGAGCGGTTCGACGTGGGCTGACGTGTTGACTTGGGATCAGGAGGCGCGTGACAAGGTCGCCGAATCGATCTTCCGTTTCGTCTTTCGAAGTCTCTACCGCTTTCGCGCATTCAACGGTGACCCGCATCCGGGCAACTACATCTTTCATGAGGATGGTCGTGTGTCCTTCCTCGACTTCGGGTTGGTCAAGTACTTCAGCGAAGCCGAAATGAACACCTTCCAGCGCATGATCAAGGCTGCCGCCATCGACCACGATGTCGAGGAATTCCGTTCAATCGTCGAAGATGCCGGTCTACTGCGAAAAGATGCGCCGATCACCACAGACGAAGCGGGTTCGTATTTCTCTCACTTCTACGAACCTGTCGGTGAGTCACGCGACATGACATGGACCAGCGAGTACGCCACGTCCATCGTTCGACACACCTTCGATCGTTCCTCACCTATCGCGCAATACGCCACGGTGCCGAAGTCATTCGTGTTCATTCAGCGAATCAACCTCGGACTGTATGCACTGCTCGGACAACTTGGTGCACGAGGCAACTACCGACGCATCGCCGAAGAATTGTGGCCAATGACCAACTCCCCCGCGTCGACTGCTCTCGGACGCTTGGAAGCCGACTGGCTCGCTTCAGCCGATCACTGAGCAGTCTGTACGTCGAGACCGATGTCGAGGATCGGCGACGAATGTGTCAGAGCACCGACTGAAATGAAATCGACACCTGTCGCAGCCACATCTTTGGCATTGGCAAGTGCCAGGCCCCCGCTCGCTTCGAGCAAGACGTGTCGACCCGTGCGTTCTGTGTGTCGTCGAGAGATGGCGACAGCTTCGCTCATGACCGATGGTGCCATGTTGTCGAGAAGCACCAGATCGGCACCGGCATCGAGAGCAACCTGCAACTGCACGAGGGTGTCGACCTCGATTTCGACGACCATGCCGGGTGCCGTCTGACGAACACGCGCGAACGCTTCTGCCACCCCACCGGCAGCGACGATGTGGTTGTCCTTCACCAACGCCGCATCAGACAACGACATTCTGTGGTTCTGCCCGCCGCCACAGCGCACCGCGTACTTCTCGAGGCTGCGTAGACCCGGAGTGGTCTTGCGAGTGTCCCGCACGTGTGCCTCGGTACCGGCGATCGCATCGACCCACATGGCAGTGGCGGTCGCGACTCCGGAGAGATGACACAAGAAGTTGAGTGCCGTGCGTTCGGCCGTGAGCAGACCTCTGGTGGGTGCTTCAACTGTGGCGAGAACGTCTCCCGGACTCACACGGTCGCCGTCGTCACGAACCTGCGAGAACGTGCAAGTTTCTGGGCCACACACCATCTCGACGGCAGCTGCGGCGATGTCGAGTCCGGCGACGGTGCCGTGCACCCTGGTCGCAAAACGCGCAAGGCTTCGTTGGCCTGCTGGAACGGTGGACACCGTCGTCACATCGACACCACCGGCAAGGTCTTCCTCGATGGATCGTCGTATGAGGTCTTCCATCTGGTCTGCATTGAGCCCGACCTGCGACAGACGTTCACGACGTGCGAGAGACAGGGGATGCAGCGTCACGGTGACTCCACGACCGTCGCGTCTGAGTCCACGACGTAGAGGTGGCGACGCCATGTGTCGAGCGACTCTGGAGCATCGGCTCGCCGATGACAGCCTCGGCTCTCAGTGCGTGCCGAGGCTGCAGCCACCACTGCTCGTGCCAATGTGAGCATGTTCGTTGCTTCGAATGAACGGCGCGAAGGTTCAACTGCTGAGTCGGTCTTTTCTTCGAGACGAGCAAGCCGATCGGCGGCTGTCGACAAACCGTCAGCGCTGCGCAACACACCGACATACTTCGACATCGTCGAACGAAGTTCAGCTCGGAGATCAGCGCTCAAGAGTGCCGCTGGTCGTTCGTCGTCCACAGCCTCGACTTTCAACGGAAGCGACCAACTGAGTGCGCGACCGACCCGTGTTCCAGCGACGACGCTCTCAGTGAGAGAGTTCGACGCCAGGCGATTTGCGCCGTGCACACCGGTGCAAGCTGCTTCACCGACGACATACAGACCGACAAGATCAGTCGCACCGTCGAGATCGGCTTTCACTCCGCCACACACATAGTGCGCGGCAGGTGCCACCGGAATGAGATCCGTCGTCGGATCGATGCCTTCAGCTGCACATGAGGCAGTGATCGATGGAAACCGTTTCTCGAATTCTGCGCCGATGGATCGTGCATCGAGATACACATGGTCATCGACTCCACCTTGTGCCTGCGCCATTCGTGCACTTATCGCCGCTGCGACCACATCACGAGGAGCCAGATCTTCTTGCGGGTGCACTCCGGCCATGACTCGCGCGCCGCTCGCATCGACAAGTACAGCCCCTTCTCCGCGCACGGCTTCGCTGATGAGCGCTTGTTGGCCCGTCGCGTCGGGTCCGGTCCACAACACTGTCGGATGGAATTGGATGAATTCAATGTCCGTGACGGCAACGCCGGCACGTAGCGCTATCGCCACACCGTCACCGGTGACCGCAGGTGGATTCGACGTCGATGCGAACACTTGACCAAAACCGCCGGTGGCGATGACGACAGCTCGGGCAGTGACATCGCCGACACTTTCGACAGCGCCTGTTTCATCGAGCAACGCGACGCGTACGCCGGCGACTGCGCGACGACCGTCGGCAAGACGACCGATGAGCAAGTCGAGGGCGAAGGCTCGCTCGACCACACGAACTCCTGCGAGTCGGACCGATTCATCGAGCGTGCGTTGCACTTCGGCACCACTTTGATCACCACCGGCATGAACGATGCGCCGATGCGAGTGACCGCCTTCACGCGTGAGTGCCAAGTGGTCGTGTGACGATTCGTCGAACGCAGCTCCGAGTCGACTGAGATAGCGAATGGCAGTCGGCGCTTCAGCGACGAGAGTGCGCACTGCACTTTCATCGCAGAGGTCGGCTCCCGCTGCCAACGTGTCGTGCACGTGACTCTCCAGCGAGTCACCGGGGTCGAGCACCGCGGCAAGTCCACCCTGTGCCCAATTGGTGCTTCCCGCATCGAGCGTGTCTTTGGTGACGAGAAGAACATCGCGTACTGGGCGAGCTGCAAGCGCGGCGGAAAGACCTGCGGCTCCGGATCCGAGCACGACGACATCGATGTCGACAGCCCAAGTGGGCTCTGGCGCGGCTAACCGAGCCGGCATGGTCTACTCGCCAGTCCGCGACGGCGTACCGATGGCGATCATTCGCTCTACCGACTGCCGCGCTCGCTCTGCGATGTCTGTTGGCACATCGACGACGTCACGACCTTCGACGAGACAGAGCTCAAGTTTTTCGGGGGTGATCATCTTCATGTACTTACACACTGCTGCACGATTCACAGGCTGGAACTGCGTGTTCGAGTTCACTTTCTGCAACTGATGCAGCATTCCTGTCTCGGTTGCGACAAGCACCTTGCGAGCTTTCGTGTTGCGTGCTGCTGTGACCATGCCAGCGGTTGACAAGATCTTCGTGCGCTCCGCAGGTACGACTCCCTCTGAGGCCAGGTACATAGCAGACGTGGCACATCCACATTCAGGGTGGATGAACAATTCAGCATCGGGTTCAGAGGCGACCAATTGCTTCAACTCTGACCCGTTGATACCCGCGTGCACATGACACTCGCCCATCCAGATGTGCATGTTCTTGCGCTTCGTCAACCTTTGGACGTGTGCACCCAAGAATTGATCGGGACAAAAGAGGATTTCTCTGTCGTCAGGAATCGACGCAACGACGTCGACAGCGTTGCTACTGGTGCAACAGATGTCGGTCTCGGCCTTCACCGCAGCGGTGGTGTTGACGTAACTCACTACGACCGCACCAGGGTGCTCTGCTTTCCACGCCCGCAATTGGTCTGCTGTGATGGAATCGGCGAGCGAACAGCCCGCGCGTTCATCGGGGATGAGGACAGTCTTGTTAGGTGACAACAATTTCGCGGTTTCCGCCATGAAGTGAACACCGCAAAACACGATGGTTGAGTTCTCGACTTGCGCTGCGACGCGGGACAGAGCGAGTGAGTCGCCGACATGGTGAGCCACATCTTGAATCTCGGGTACTTGGTAGTTGTGGGCCAAGATCACCGCATCGCGTTCTGCGGCAAGACGGCGAACGCGTTGCGCCCAGTCGCCGTCAGACACCTTCACAAGAAGTCAGGCTATGCGCCGTTCGGCAGATCCGCCACAGGAGCATCGAAATGCCGGGGGCGCTCGTACCAGAACTGGGAGATCGCCTCTGCCAGAGCCCCGGTCGCAGATCCGGGGTCGGTGATCGTCTCGTTGGGATCGTCAGCGAACCTCACGACTGATGCCACGCCTTCATCACACACAATGACGACGAGTCGCACACGTCGACGAAGTGCGTGCTCGCTCGGTGGCCCATCGACATCGCCGTCCGGCAACAGTGGAGCCGCCCACCCAGTGGTGACGAGTGCCGCCGCCTGAAACATTCGCGCCAGTGCGCTCGAAGGAAGCGACAGCAGTCGATACACGTCGGGATGCTCCGCGACGCGGCACACCGACGCGCGCGCATCGCCGTCGAGCAACGAAGGACCCGACACGATTTGCACTCCGTACAGTCGAGCCGCACCCATGTCGAACGAATCGATCGTCGAGTGAATGGTGCGCTCGACCATTTCGGCAAGTTCCGTGACCGGGATGTCGAGTTGGGTTCGTTCTGGCAAGTCAGGATTCATGCTCACGGTGTGTGCACATTGACGCGTCACCGGCAGTAGTGATGCCATCACCACGACTTCCCGCCCTGTCGTAGTGTGTCGACACGATGGGTCCAAGCAACGAACATGCGCCTTTGCACGGCATCACCGTGCTCGATGTCGGGCGAGTCGTCGCAGGGCCAGTGACGGCGTTCTATCTTGCAGCACTCGGTGCAGACGTCATACGCGTCGACGGACCGGGCGGTGACGTCAGTTGGCGCGTGCCACCCTTCATCGGACCTGATGCGAGTCGATCACAAGAGCGACGCGACGACGATGTGTCTGTCGGACATCTTCGACGTGCACGAGGAAAACGGAGCGTGGTACTTGACATCACCACCGACGAAGGTCGTGATGCGTTCCTCGCTCTTGCCGATTCTGCAGATGTCGTCATCGAAAACTTGCGACCTGGCGCGATGTCAAAGCACGGATGCGGTGTCGAAGAAGTCCGATCGCGCAACGCACGGCTTGTGTGGTGCAGCATCAGCGGATACGGACAAACCGGACCGTACGCACATCGGGCAGCCATCGACATCTGCGTGCAAGCAGAATCTGGCCTTCTCTACAGAACTGGTTGGCCAGACGCCCCACCTGTGCGCGCAGGTGCGACCGTCGCCGATCACTTCGGCGCCTACAACGCGGTCATTGCCGTGCTCTCCGCCCTTCGCCAACGCGACCACACCGGCGTTGGATGCCATCTCGACGTGTCCATGCTCGATGCCGTGGCGATGATGTTGTGGGACGAAGCACTGGACATCGACCCCGTCGGTTACAGCGAACGACAAGGCAACGGCGACCGGCGTGGCACTCCGCACGGCGTGTATCCGACGACGAACGGATCCGTCGCAATCGTCGTCACCAGTGACGATCTCTGGATGCAACTCGGCAAGCTCACGAACGCCAAAGATTTCACTGATGCGTACCCGACGTTGCGAGACCGAATCGCTGCACGCGACACGATTGATGCATGGCTGAGTGAATGGACGTCGAAACGTACGTCAAGTGACGTCGCAGACTTTCTCGGCAATGTCGGCATTCCCGTCGGAGTCGTTCGCACCGGATACGACACGTTGGAACATCCTCAGTTGAGACATCGAGAGTTCTTTGAATCTCTTCGAGCGCCGGTCAGTGGTGTTGACAGTGGGCTCTACGGCACCCGACTTCCCTTTCTCATCGACGGACGAGGGTTGTCGGCAGGTCCGGCTGAACCACTCGGGTGGAGCACCGGCGACGTCACATCGTGACGCAGGGACCTTCGCGAACGCAGATCCTTGTCGCTATCGTTTGCAGTGCCCCGATTCCCCGCCGACTGAGATTTCGACATGTCACAACCACGCACGCTCGCCCAAAAGGTCTGGGACTCTCACGTGGTGCACAGCGCACTCGGTGAAGCCGACCTCATGTACATCGACCTCCACTTGGTCCACGAGGTCACCAGCCCGCAAGCGTTCGATGGACTCCGACTGTCAGGTCGGACGGTGCGGCGCCCCGAGCTCACTGTCGCAACCGAAGACCATAACGTGCCGACTGCCGACATCGACAAGCCGATTGCCGACCCGATCTCGGCCAAGCAGGTGCAGGTTCTGCGTGACAACGCCAAAGAGTTCGGTATCACCCACTTTCCGATGGGCGACTCGAACCAAGGCATCGTGCACGTCATCGGACCAGAGCAAGGTCGGACACTTCCGGGTATGACCATCGTGTGCGGTGACAGCCA
>SXWG01000215.1 GCA_005789925.1 Actinomycetota bacterium
GAAGCCTGCCACTTCTGCTTTCTGACGGTGCGTCAGATAATGTCAGCGACGCATGGACCTGCGATACACCGATTCCGAGTTGGCCTTTCGAGAAGAACTGCGGGCCTGGCTCCGCGAGGTGCTTCCCTCGGTGCCGCCCGAACCACACCGCAATGAATGGGAGGGCCGTCGTGCCTGGGACACCGGTTGGCAACGCATGTTGTTCGACGCTGGTTACGCCGGCATCAATTGGCCGAAAGAATTCGGCGGACGCGGCGCAACACCGACTGAGCACCTGATCTTCCTCGAAGAGACCGAGCGTATGCGCGCTCCGTATGTCGGTATGAACTTTGTCGGTTTGTTGCATGCCGGACCGACTCTCATCGCCGAAGCAACCGACGAACAAAAGGCGTATCACTTGCCCGGCATCTTGAAGGGTGACCACGTGTGGTGTCAGGGCTTCAGTGAGCCTGGCGCAGGAAGCGACCTCGCAAGTCTGCGTTGTCGCGCATTCCGTGACGGCGACGTCTACGTCATCTCTGGTTCGAAGATCTGGACGAGTTTTGGCCATACAGCTGATTACTGCGAGATGTTGGTACGAACCGATCCCGACGCGCCGAAACACAAAGGCATCACGTGGCTGATTCTTCCGATGAAGGCAGCTGGCATCGACATTCGCCCGCTGCGCACGATGGAAGGATCCACGGAGTTCTGCGAGGTGTACTTCGACGAGGTGCGGGTGCCGGTGAAGAATCGCGTCGGTGATGAGAACGACGGATGGCGTGTCACCATGGTGACGCTCGCTTTCGAGAGAGGAACTGCCTTCGTCAGCGAAATGTTGCAGTCGATGGAACTGGTGCGTGACCTCACGGACCTCGCAAAGAAGGTCACACGTCACGGATCAACTGCGTGGGAGGACGCGGGTCTGCGTCGCGACCTCGCGCATCTTTCCGGCGAACTCGACGCATTGTGGGCACTCACCAAGCGCAACATCAGCGAAGCACAGCGCAACGGTTTGGTCGGCGCGGGTGGCAACGTCTTCAAGGTCGCCTACACAGACGTACGCCAAAAACTCGGCGACATCTCGATGCGTCTTCTTGACCGCGCGTCGTTGTCACTAGACGACATGTCCGGACTTCCGACCGGAAAACACGTGAAGGGTCGCATCCATGCGCTCTCGATCGGCATCGCAGCTGGTACGTCTCAAGTGCAGAAGAACATCGTCTCAGAGCGCGTGCTCGGGCTACCGAAGGATCGCTGACATGGACTTCTGGCCCACCGACGACCAACTCGCACTCCAAGAGGGCGTGCGCTCTTTCTGTCAAGGTCGTTTTCCTTTCGACACACTTCACGAGATAGAAGCGGCAGGCGGACGTATCGAGCGGAGCGCGTGGAAAGACATTGCCGACATGGGCGTCTTCTCGTTGCGCAACGACGGTTTCGGAGTGAGTGACGCTGCTCTCGTGTTCGAAGAGCTCGGGCGTGCACTCGTACCGGGGCCACTCGTGGCCACTTATCTCGCTGCCACACATCTCGCTGATGCAGGTGCTGCGACGGGTGACACCATCGTGGGTATATCCGAGGTCGCCGAACCGGTCACCGTCATCGAATTTGCGGACGACCTCGACATGTTGTTGTTGCTCGATTCGAACGGCGTGCGCCGAATGGCTCCAGATGCTCTGCCGACGGACGCCGTCGAACGACCGGTCAGTCCGCTGACTCCCCTGCGTGTGGCCCACGCAGTCACGGCGGGTGGTGAATTGGTTCTGAGTGGAGACACCGCCCGTGCACTACGCCTCGAGGGAACACTGCTCACTGCCGCGATGCAGGTGGGCGTCGCCTTTGCCGCCATCGACCTCGCTGTCGAGTACGCGAAGGGTCGTGAACAATTCGGTCGCCCGATCGGACAGTTCCAAGCGGTGAAACACATGTGTGCCGACATGCTCACTCGCGCGGAGGTCGCACGTTCTGCCACGTACGCAGCCGCAGCAAACTTGGAGGGTAAGGGCGAAGACGATGCAGAGCACTCGGTCCGCGTCGCCAAGATGCTCGCCGGCGACGCAGCGATTTTCTGCGGCAAGACCGGAATTCAAGTTCACGGTGGCATGGGCTTCACGTGGGAAGTGAACGCACAGCGCTATTGGAAGAGCGCGACGGTCCTCGACACACACTTTGGAAACAGCGACGACCACGCTGACGCCATCGCGGCAGCAATGTGACGCCACACCGATCACTCGGTGGATTGAATCGACAACAACTGGAGGGACAACATGGGAATCTGTGACGGAAGAGTCGTCATCATCACCGGTGCTGGACGCGGTATCGGGCGGGCGCATGCATTGGCATTCGCAGCGGCGGGAGCAAAGGTCGTCGTCAATGACGTCGGCGCATCACTCACGGGCGAGGGAGCAGACCTCAGCCCCGCGCAAGAAACTGTCAACGACATCATCGCTGCCGGTGGACAGGCAATCGTCAATTCTGACGATGTCAGTGACTGGGATGGCGCTGGTCGCATGATCCAACAAGCAGTCGAGCACTTTGGTGGCCTCGACACATTGGTGTGTAACGCAGGAATCGTGCGTGACCGAATGCTCGTCAACATGAGCATCGAAGAGTGGGACGCAGTCATGAAAGTGCACTTGCGCGGCACCTTCTGCCCCGTTCGTCACGCGATTGGTTATTGGCGCGAAGAGCACAAAGCGGGTCGTGCGCGCGAGGCGCGCATCGTCACCACCTCGTCAGGCGCCGGACTCTTCGGCAGTGTGTCACAAGCCAACTACTCATCTGCGAAAGCTGGCATTGCCGCGTTCACGATCGTTGCTGCAGCCGAACTGGCTCGATACGACGTTCTCGCAAATACCATCGCGCCATCGGCACGCAGCCGAATGACCGAAGAAGCCTTCGCCGACATGATGAGGAAGCCTGACAGTGGGTTCGACAAAATGGCACCTGAGAACATCTCGCCGTTGGTCGTGTGGCTCGGAAGTTCCGCATGCACCGTGAGCGGTCGCGCATTTGAGATTGCCGGTGGCGAGTTGAACTTGTGTGACGGTTGGCAGCACGGAGTGTCCTTCGACAAAGGTGAACGTTACGAACCTGAAGAGATCACTGCAGTCGTCACAGACTTGCTGAGCACCGCCCCATCTCCAGCACCTGTGTACGGAGCGTCCTGAGCACTCGCCGCTGAGGCATTGACCAATGAGAACGAAAGTACAAGCGACCGACGGCCGAGTGATCGGTACTCGAGCGACACAGACACGCGCGCGCCTACTCGAGGCCACGGCGAAGTTGCTCGAAGAACGCAGTGCACTTGACCTGAAAGTGATCGATGTGACTCGCGAGGCACGCACGTCACCGGCCACGTTCTACCAATACTTCTCCGACGTCTCAGACGCCGTCCTGCAGCTCGCACAACAAGCTGGTGAGGACGCAGTGTCGATGATCGCGTATCTCGAACATGAGTGGACGGGCGAGACCGGAAAGCAACATGCCCTCGACTTCGTCAGTGCGTTCATCGAACACTGGATGGGGCACTCCGCGATCCTTCGTGTCCGCAATCTCCAAGCCGAAGAGGGAGACGATGCGTTCCGACGAGCCCGAGGTCGCGCGCTGAAACCATTTCTCGACGTACTCGTCGCCAAGATCGAAGCAAACCAGCGGTCTGGACGGATCTCGAAAGAACTCAGTCCCTATGCAACGGCCAGTGCGATTCTTGCGACTCTCGAGCGTTTGGTTGCGTACATCGACATCTTCGAACAACGCGGGGTGTCACACGATGACATGAAGCGAACGCTCACGATACTCACTTTTCAGACCGTCACCGGCGAAGCCTGGTGACCCGGAATCACATCGCCAGACTGCCGAATGGCGCGACATCAGTCGACGACATTCCAGCAAACAGTCGGTCTTTGTTCGCGGTGATGGCATCGAGCGTCCAACGTTGCTCTCCGGCGCGAATGGACGTCGCGACAATGTGCTGCTGGATGCGGTGAATTTCCTCGCCCGTGACGATGAACACCTGCCCGTTCACGCCGTCAGATGCAGGCGAACTGAGCCATCCCACCATCGGCGACACGTGGGCTGGATCGTAGCGGTCGAATCCGGAATCGGGCTTGGCGAACATGGGACTGTTCTCGGTCATCGGAGTTCTCGCACGTGGCGCGATGCAGTTCACGTCGACGCCGTATTTCCCCAGCTCTCGAGCATGGATGACGGTCATCGTGATGATGCCGCCCTTTGCACTTCCATAGTTGCTTTGTGCCGTTCCACCGAAGAGACCTGACTCGCTCGAGGTGTTGACAATCTTTCGACGCTTGAGTGCACCACCTTCGCCGGCCGCTTTCGCTGCACTGCGCCAATGCATGGCGGCAAAATGCGAACACGCAAAGTGACCCTTCAAGTGCACGTCGATGACGATGTCCCACTGTTCCTCGGTCATCGAGAACACCATCGCGTCGCGAAGAATGCCGGCGTTGTTGACGAGAATGTCAAGATCGCCGTACTTTGCGATCGTCCCGTTTACTAGTTCGTCCGCATCAGACCATTGGGCGACACTTCCCTTGAATGCCGATGCCCTGCCACCAGCTGCTGTGATCGCCGCGACCACCTCGTCGGCTGCATCTGTCACGTCATTGACGACGACTGTTGCGCCTTCTTTCGCGAGGAGTTCCGCGTGGCAACGACCGACTCCTTGACCAGCTCCAGTGATGATCGCGACTTTTCCGTCGAGTGCTCCCATGGTGGTGTCCTTTCGGTCGTCGACAAGTGCGTGCGAACGGCACCATGGCTAAACGCACGAAGCACGACTCTATAGTGAGCACGTGCGCGTCTCCGTAGGCCTACCGATCGACAGACCAGACCCGAGTGGGCAGTTCGTGTCTGGTGCAGGTATCGGACTCAGCGCACGTGCTGCCGAGAGCGCCGGATTCGATGCCGTATTCGCCACCGACCATCCTGCGCCCGACGCAAAGTGGCTCACACACGGTGGTCACCCGACTCTCGACCCTTTCGTCGCCCTCAGTTTCGCCGCAGCAACCACATCGCGGCTGAAAGTCCACACCAACTTGATGGTCTTGCCGTATCGCAATCCGCTGCTGGCTGCGAAGAACGTCGCCAGCCTCGACGTGTTGTCAGGCGGTCGACTGATCCTCGGAGTCGGAGCTGGCTACTTGCAGTCGGAATTCGCTGCACTCGGTGTGCCGTTCGACGATCGTGCCGCACGCTGTGACGATGCCCTTGAGACCATGATCAGAGCATGGTCAGGCGAGCCGTTCGACCACGAGGGACTCGACTTCGTCGCGAAAAACATCATCGTGCAACCTGCACCCACGCAACGTCCACATCCACCTATCTGGGTGGGAGGCAACTCGATGAGAGCAATTGAGCGTGCCGTTCGTTTCGCCGATGGCTGGGCACCAATGCCATCACCAAAGTCGAGTGCGAAGTTCCTCGGCACGCCTGGCATGGAGACCGTGGATGACCTGCGAGTGCGCATCGAGCGTCTTCACGAGCTACTTCACGCGGTGGGACGCGACATCACGACGTTCGATGTCGCAATGCTTCCTGCCCAGCAGACACACTTCGGCGACCAGAATGCGTCACCTCAGGCCGTCATCGATGAGGCGCACCACCTCGCAGAGGCAGGTGTCACAGTGCTGGTCGTCAATGTGGCTGGCGAGCACCCTGTGGAATTCGCCGAAAACGTCGCGAAATGGGGGGCTGACATCCTCCCGCACCTTCCCCGATGACGGCCCGTTAGTTTGCGGCTCCCCTCGCACGTTCAGAAAAGTTTCTGATACCTTGTCAGAAAGTATCAACCACTAGTGTTTCCGACGATTCAGTAGAAGTGGTGAGCGCGAAGGGACAGTCATGACTGAGAACACCGCAGGCGACAGAACAAGCGGACGCGAGATTCCGAAAATCATCAGCGTCGACGACCATGTCGTCGAACCTCCGCACATTTTCGAACGCTGGATCGACCCCAAGTTCCGCAACCATCCGGATCTTCCGCGAGTCGAGCGCCGTGGCATCGGCAGCATGGTGTACAAGGGCGGAACGCAGTACGACATCGAATGGGACGACTCCAAGCCGAAAGCAGACACCTGGTTCTACGAAGATCTCGTCCAGCCACACAAGCGACACGTCGCGGCAGTTGGCTTCGAACGCGACGACATGACTCTCTCGCCCATCACATATGACGAGATGCGTCCAGGTTGTTACGATCCGAAAGAGCGCTTGAAGGACATGGATGCCGACCACGTCGAAGGTTCTCTGTGCTTCCCCACCATGCCGCGTTTTTGTGGTCAGACATTCGCCGAGCGCAAAGACAAGGACCTTGCCTTGGCATGTGTCCGTGCGTACAACGACTGGATGATTGAAGAATGGTGTGGTGACTCCGACGGTC
>SXWG01000216.1 GCA_005789925.1 Actinomycetota bacterium
ATCAGCACGATGGAACCCAAGATTCGACAGGTACGTGAGATGGTCGATGGTGCCGGACTGGCAGATTCTGTCCATGTCGAAGTCGACGGTGGAATCGGACCAACGACAGTCTCAGCCGCTGCTGCAGCCGGTGCGAACTTGTTGATCGCAGGTAGTGCCCTCTATCGTGACCCGAAGGGTCTCAAGCACGCCGTTGACGACTTACGTGCGAAAGCCACTGCATCTCGGAGTTGATCACCCGATCAGCGGCGCGAAGTGAGACGTGCTGCGCGCCGCATAAACACAAGTGCGACCAGAATCACGAACACGAGAGTTGCTGGCAGCACGAGTGCCATGAACAGCCGAAGTGGTTGATCAAAGAAACTCGCGAATATCGCCGTATCGACGGCCTGGCCATTGACGAGAAGTGTTCGTCCCGGGTTCGTCACCGTCGGACACGATGCGGACTGGTCGACGCCCGCGATCTGGTTTCCGCCGAACAGATCTTGATTGTCGCGAACTGACGACGACAAGAGAGAGGTCGATGCGTCGACGACCGTCCCCACGAGATACACGCCATCAGGCTCAAGAAAACTGACGTCACGCCCGTACCTGACCTTGACGATGGCGCCTCGCCCGTCGGCTTCGCCACCTTCTGCAAATCCGGTGAGCATCCCCGCACGCAATGTGTCGACGTGGAATGTCGCGTCGATCTCGGTGCGCTCGACGACAGTGCCGACAAAGACTGCCTGGGCATCAACGGGCGCGTCACATCCGACGGGAAGTGTGGTCGACGTCGGTGTGACAGTGGACGATGTCGACGAGTCACCGCCGGCCACAAAGCCGTGAACTGGAGCGACTGCCATGACGCACGTCGCCGCGATGACTGCGACGAGAGCCTTATTGACCCTTGAAAGTCGGAGTGCGCTTCTCGACAAAGGCGCCGATTGCTTCTTGGGCATCACGAGTATTGAACATATACACCTGCGCCACTGCTTCGCTGTCAAGGGCCTGTTCAAGGCTCGTATTCAGCGAGGAATTGAGCAACTGTTTCGTGATGCCAAGAGCCAACGGCGGACCTTGGGCGAGCGTGTCGCTCCAGTCGTCGACAAATGCGTCGAGTTCCGCGTCGGCGACGACACGATTGATGAGGCCAAGCTCGAGCGCATCGGCAGCCGAATACATGCCACCAAAGAATGCGATTTCTTTCGCACGGTGCATTCCGACTCTGCGAGGCAACAACCACGTTCCCCCAGCATCTGGAATGAGTCCGCGCTTCACGAAAATCTCTGAGAATTTCGCGTTGTCGCTTGCGACCACCAAGTCACAGGCGAGCGCGATGTTGCAGCCAGCCCCCACGGCATAGCCACGAACTTTGGCGATGACCGGCTTGTGCATCGACGTGATCGTCGACGTGATCGACCCTGTCACGTGCATTCCGTGCAGAGGTGACTTCGGAATGTCGTCAGCAGCGCCCCACAGGTCACCACCTGACGAGAAATTTCCTGCGGCACCGGTCAACACGACTGCTCTGTCGGTGGCTCGTGTCGACACTTCGCGAAGTGCGTCCACCATTTCGCCTTGGAGTGGTCCGTTCATCGCATTTTTCTTCTCAGGACGATTCAAGGTGATCGTGGCGACGTCGGCGCCATCGGCGACCCTGCGACGACTGATTTCGACAAGTGCCATGTGACCCCCACGACTGAGCTGTCTGTGTCGACGTTTCGTCGACCGTTCCGACGATACTTGTGCCATGGGTTTCAATCCTCAGCGACGACGAGTGGCGCGCAAGAGCGACGTGTGGTTCGTGGCCGCCGCCGTGGCAGCGTGCGTCGCACTCGTGGCGTGGGCCTTCGCGGGTTGATCGCGTGACGGCCGGCATCTGGGACGGCCTCTACGGCCCCGTCGACGTTCGTCGCGTGCAGCCATATGAAGCAACGAAGGACTACGTCTGCCCCGGTTGCCACCAACGAATTCCCTCAGGCAGCGGCCATGTGGTGGCAGTGCCGAGCCAAGCACCCGATCTCCGACGACACTGGCACAAGGCATGTTGGACAAGACGACGACCGAAGAAAGCGTGAGTCGCTGGCGCATCGGCGCGTTCGTCGAGTTGTTCGCCGCGTGGGGCATCGCCGTGTCCCAACCTCTGCTCGACCTCTTGGCCGACAATCCGGACGCATTCGTCTCACGCAACTTCACGCAACGAGAGATCGTCATCTTTGCTGTCGCTCTCGTCGTCATGCCACCACTCGTGATCTGGTTGGTCACGAGTCGCTTCCTTCGAGGCCTCGGAAAGCTTGTTGAACGAGTCGTCGTTTCGCTGTTGCTCGCCGTCTTCGTCGCCCAAATCGTGAAGAACGTCATCGACTTGGGCGGCAAGCGGTACCTCGTCGTCGCGGCCGCCGCAAGCGCGGTGACAATCGTCGCGTACATCGCCTCGACAGCTCTGCGCCGTTGGCTTCGACTACTTGCACTCGCTCCACTTCTCGCGACTGCACTGTTCTTCGTCGACTCGCCCACCGGCCGATACGTCCGTGCAACTGCCAACAACGACAGCAGTCAAGTGCACCTCAAAGCACCTGTCGTGATGCTCATGCTCGATGAATTTCCCTTGCAGTCCTTGTTGAACGGCAATGGAGAAATCGACACGGTTCGTTTCCCCAACTTCGCCCGACTTGCCGACACGTCGACGTGGCATCGCAATTTCTCGTCGACGTCGGAGATCACCCATTCAGCAGCTCCGTCGTTTCTCTCTGGCAAGAAGCCTGAACACGGCAAAGCGAGTATCTATTCGGATCATCCGGAGACCCTGTTTTCGTTGGTCTCCGGCACGCATGACATGAACGTGTCGGAACTTGTCACGAGACTGTGCCCCGAGAGCCAATGCCCGCTCGGCGCTTCGACCGGTGACACATCGACGGACTGGCGCGGAATGGTCGGCCAATTGTGGGACGTGATGAAGCAACGTCTCGACCGCACCCCCGAGAATGAACTCGCGATCTTCAACGTCGAACAACAGGATCAAGCTGGCCCAACAGCAGAAATCGGCACCATCACCTCAATTCCACAGACAGACGTCTTGAACGTGGTGTCACTATTCCAAGAAGGTCGCTTTGATGCATGGTTGAAGAACGTGCAGCCGACAGACCGCCCTGGCTTCCACTTTCTTCACCTGTTGCTTCCCCATCAACCGTGGATCTTCTGGCCAGACGGGTCAAGTTACGAGACGACCTACGAGCGTGACTGGGTGTCGACTGAAACTGCGTGGGAGTCGCGCGTGAAGGAACAGCGACACGTCCTGCAGGTGCAGTACCTCGACGGGTTGCTCGGCCGTCTTCTCGACACTCTCGTGGAACGAGGTCTCTTTGATCAGTCGCTCGTGGTGGTCACTGCTGACCACGGCGCGTCATTCGATGCGAACACTCATCGCCGATCTGCTGTCGGTGACTTTTCCAATGGCACGGACCTCATGCGCGTGCCACTCTTCGTGCATCTCCCCGGGCAGACCGACGGCGTGATCGATGACAACAACGTCGAAAACATCGATTTCCTGCCCATTTTGAACGACCAGCTCGACCTCGGTGTGCCATGGAAAATGGATGGTGCTCTTCCCAAAGACAAGTCACAAGAGCAACTCGAGTCGAAGACGCTCTACTTCGTCAATCAACCTTTTGGTGCTAGCAAACGCAAAGAAAAGAAAGTCACCTACGACGCTCAAAAGTTCTTCTCCGAGACCAAGGTTCTCGGCCACCAGCTGACCGATCCGTCCGATTTCCTCGAGCCGCTCTACTCTCAGACGCCCTATGACGCTCTGCGGGGTCGCGCAGTCTCTGAATTCAACATCAACGGTGGTGCTGTCAGCGCCACGCTCGACTCTGACATCTCATCTCAGAAGCGAAAGATCCTCGTGCGCGGAGAATTCCGATCTGCGGTGGCGAGCGATGATTGGTTCGCTTTGGCTGATGGCAACGTCATAGTTGGGCTCTCTGCGACGGTCGAGCGCGA
>SXWG01000217.1 GCA_005789925.1 Actinomycetota bacterium
ACTCCACACGGTTGTTCGGGAAGAACTCACGCATCTCCTGCGCTAGCTGGGCAGCAAGACTCTTATTTGGTGCGAGGATCAATGTCGGACGTTGAACCTTTTCGATGGTCCACGCCATCGTCGCTGACTTTCCGGACCCAGTGATGCCAAGGAGCGTCATGAACCGGTCTCCCGATTCGATGCCATCGACCAATTCAGCGATTGCTTTCGGTTGGTCTCCCGCCGGCTCGAACGGCGATTCCACCGAGAACCGTCGTTCAGGAGTCGCCATGTTCGCGAGCGTATCTGCGGGTCGACTCAGACGTCTGACCGACTGTCTGCTTCGTCATCCACCACATGTGGAAGCGTCAATGCCCACTGCCACACCACTGAGACTCGTCGCTGGAGCTCTTCGAGCGATCCAGAGTTGTCGATGACTTGATCTGCAATGGCAAGGCGCTTTTCTCGACTTGCCTGATTTGCCATGCGCGCGCGCGCATCGTCCTCTCGCATTCCCCGCTGGGCGACGAGACGCGAGACTGCGATGTCCTCGGGTACGTCGACCACGATGGTTCCGCTCAGGCCTTTTCGCGGATTCTCGGCTAGAAGCGGAATGTCAAGAATGACGACATTTCTCGTGCTGCGCTGTTCCTCGAGTCTGCGTTCAAGTTCTTTTCCGACAGCCGGATGCACGATCTTGTTGAGGTCTTTCAGCGCATCGACATCATTGAAGACAATGTCGGCGAGCCTCTGCCTGATGAGTGCACCGCTCTCGTCGAGCACGTCGTCACCGAACCGTTCAGCAATGACCTGCAACAACGGCTCACCCGGCTGCTGTAACTCACGAGTGATGGCGTCACCGTCGATGATGACGGCACCTGCGTCGGCCAGCAACGTGGACACCGTCGACTTCCCAGAGCCGATTCCACCTGTGAGACCGACCAGGATCACGCGGTCACCGCTCGGGTATGAGAGGCGTCAGGACGCAGGTTCGGCCGGAGCCTCACCAGGTGCCGGCTCGCCGTACTCCTTGTAGTAGTCCGACCAGGCAGCCTCGCGCTCGGCATCGTCGGCTGCACCGCCGACCCAATTTCCGTGCTCATCGACTTCGAACTGTCCGCGATATTCCGCGGCCAGTTCGCCGCCCTCAGCGGCTTGCTTAATGGAGATCGAGATGCGACGGCGAGCAAGGTCGAGATCGATGATCTTGACCCACAACTCTTCGCCGGGCGTGACGACTTGTTCTGGTGCATCGACATGGTGCGCCGACATCTCAGAGATATGCACCAGGCCTTCAATGCCGTCTCCGACCTGCACGAACGCGCCGAACGGCACGAGCTTAGTAACACGTCCGTAGACGAGTTCACCGACCTCGTGTGACGAGGCGAACTCTTGCCATGGGTCTTGCTGTGTTGCCTTCAGCGAAAGGCTGATTCGCTCGCGACTCATGTCGACTTCCAACACCTGCACGGTGACTTCGTCGCCGACCGTGACGACCTGGCTCGGATGATCGACGTGCTTCCACGACAACTCAGAGACGTGGATGAGTCCGTCCATGCCGCCGAGGTCCACGAAGGCACCGAATGCGACGACGCTGGAGACGACGCCCTTGCGCACTTCGCCAGGCTTCAAGTTCGTGAGGAACTCGTCGCGTGCTTCCTTCTGTGTTTCTTCGAGGAATCCGCGACGCGACAAGACCACGTTGTTGCGCTTGCGATCAAGCTTGATGACCTTGAACTCCATGGTCTTGCCCTCAAAGGGCGACATGTCCTTGACAGGTCTGGTGTCGAGCAAAGAGCCAGGCAGGAAGGCGCGGATGCCGTTGACCAAAACCGTGAGGCCACCCTTGACCTTGCCATTGACGGTACCGGTGACAAACTGTCCAGACTCAAGAGCCGTCTCCAGCGACAGCCAAGATGCCAGGCGCTTGGCCTTGTCACGAGACAGGATGGTGTCGCCATAGCCGTTTTCCACAGCATCGATGGCCACCGAAACATAGTCGCCCACGGCGACTTCAAGCTCGCCCTGATCGTTTTTGAATTCCTCGATGGGAATGTACGACTCGCTCTTGAGTCCGGCGTTTACCACCACGTGGTTGAAATCGATACGCACCACCTCTGCGGTGATGACTTCGCCCGCGCGCATCTCGCTGCGCTTGAGAGATTCCTCGAACAGGGCGGCAAAAGACTCTCCGCCCAGGGCGGCTTGGGTATCAGACATGTAGTTTCCTGAGCCAGCGTTGTCGACGATCAGTGCAATCAGACGCTAGCAGTTGAGTGCAACACCAGGTTGCGGGGTTAGAGGGTGATAGATCGTCGCGCAGGAGTGGCCTGACGGCCGGCGGGCCCGCGCAACGGGCTTACGAAAAGAGCGAACCCTTTGTTGTTCTCAAGATGCACGGGAAAAGGGGCTGCGCTGCGCCCAGCACTGCAACACCAGATCGACCGATTCGTCGATGCTCAGGTGAGAGTTGTCGAGCAAGAGCGCGTCTTCGGCGGGCTTCAATGGCGCCACGCTGCGGTTTTTATCCCGCGCATCACGCGCTTCAAGGTCTGCCTGAAGATCCTCAATTCTAGCCTGAATTCCCTTAGAAAT
>SXWG01000218.1 GCA_005789925.1 Actinomycetota bacterium
ATGTACTGCGTGGCATGCGAGGCCTACTACACCGCCGATGACCTCGATGGCGAGAACTGCCCGATCCACAAGCGGCCGGTCGAGCACGTCGAAGAAGAGAACTACTTCTTCAGGCTCTCGCGCTTCGGTGATCGTCTTCTCGACTGGTATGCCAAGCATCCCGATGCCATCGTGCCCGATCATCGCCTGAACGAAGTCACCTCGTTCATCAAGCAAGGGCTTCATGACTTCTCCGTCAGCCGAAAGACGCTCACGTGGGGAATTCCACTTCCCTTCGACGAAAGCCATGTCGCCTATGTGTGGTTCGATGCTCTCGCCAACTACATCACCGCCATCGGTTATGGCTCTGACGATGCGAACTTCAAGAGCTGGTGGCCCGTCGACCGCCATCTCATCGGCAAAGACATCATCCGATTCCATTGCATCTACTGGCCGGCGATGCTCATGTCCGCTGGCATCGAACCACCAAGTGGATATGCCGTGGGTGGTTGGTTGTTGGTCGGTGGCGAAAAGATGAGCAAGACGTCAGGAAACGTCGTGAATCCCCTCGACCTCATCGACGAAATCGGCCTCGATGGTTTCCGTTACTACGTGCTCGCAGACACCGCGTACGGAAACGACGGTGATTTCACCTACGAAGGACTCATCGCTCGGTACAACTCTGACTTGGCGAACAATCTCGGCAACCTTGCCGCACGTGTCGCCACTGTCGTGGGCAAGAAATGCGACGGTCGCGGAACGTCGCCGTCGCCCGACAGCGCACTCGCGCCGATTGCGCGACAGGCCGTGGCTGACGCAGTCGAACAATGGAACCGCGTGCAACCAAGTCGCGCACTCGAAGCCACATGGCAACTCATTCGCGCGACGAACGCACATCTCGAGCAGCACGAGCCGTGGAAGTCAGAACCCGGCGCTGGTGTCGACGCGGTCATGGGTGATGCGCTTGAAGCACTCCGTATCGTCACCATCCTCGTGTATCCGGCCATGCCCGACACTGCCCGTGAGATTTGGTCACGCATCGGTATGACAGGCGACATCGCCGACGTGCGCGTGCCCGATGCCCTCGAATGGGGCAAGTACGCACCGGGAGCCACGGTCACGAAAGGTGATCCGCTTTTCCCCCGACGTACGGCGTGAACACGGAACACGACATGCACGACACAACCTGGATCGACTCGCATTGCCATGTGTTCGACAAGCGAATGGAACACAGTGCCGATGATGCACTCAATGCCGCTCGCGAAGCAGGTGTACGGAGTTTCGTCGTCATCGGGACGGACCGCGAGACGAGTCTTCAAGCAATCGACATTGCGTCACGCCGCGACGACACATGGGCGACCGTCGGGTTGCACCCACACGACGCGCACATCGGTGTCGACACCATCGAAGACCTGATGTCATCATCGCGGGTCGTGGCCGTCGGTGAATGTGGTCTCGATTTCCACTACGACAACTCACCACGCGATGTCCAACGCGATGTGTTCGCACGACAGATCGCTCTCGCAAAGGCGCACGACCTCACGCTCGTCATTCACACGCGCGAAGCATGGGACGACACATTCGACGTGCTCGACGCCGAAGGCATGCCGCCACAGACCGTCATTCACTGCTTCACCGGCGGACCCGATGAAGCACGCAAGTGCCTCGACCGCGGGGCGTTCTTGTCGTTCAGCGGTGTGGTCACGTTCAAAAACGCTCAGCCGACAAGAGACGCGGCCCTGATGTGCCCTTCCGATCGTCTGATCATCGAAACTGACGCCCCGTACTTGGCTCCTGTGCCACATCGTGGACGCCCCAACGAGCCTGCATACGTCGCGGTGGTCGGTCGTGCGATTGCCGACATGCGAGGCGTCAATGCCGAATCGCTGTCGGAGAGCAGCACACGGGCCACCCTCCTTGCGTTTCCGCGCATGGCTTCCTAGCGTCATCATCATCGTGAATTTGTCTCGCATCGACCGCAACCGCCTCACGTTCGTCGGCGTCATCACCGCCCTCGTGTTGCCCCTCATGTGGATGGCACAAGGTCGCTCCGACACTGCGCCCACGACCACCACGATCGACGCGACGACCACGACGATCGCCGTCGGTATCGGTACTGACGCCACCGCTGATGCTCCTGCGAATCTCGAAGGACCTGAGAGCGTCGGCGTCACTGACAAGAACCGCATCGCGTATCCCGCGGATCAATCAGCATCGAGTGCCAAGGGCAACGCCACGTTCAAACGATTCCCCGAATCAGCCCAAACTGGATGTGCCACGAACGTCGCACCCCTCGGCGCCGTCATCACCGTGCGAAACGTGAACAACGGGCTGAAGACCGATTGCACGAACATCAACATCGGCTATCTGCCCGGTGGCTCTGACATCGTGCTCAACATGCAGGTGTTCGAAAAGATCGCCGAATTGATCGATGCTCCCTTACCAGTCGAGATGACCTGGTGACGCTCACTCGCGCACACGCCTCCGACCAATTACGTGACGCCGGACTTTCACCTAGGCGCGCACTTGGCCAGAACTTCGTCGTCGATGCGAACACCGTTCGACGCATCGCCAAACTGTCAGGAGTCGGCCCAGGAGACCACGTCATCGAGATCGGCGCAGGTCTCGGTTCGCTCACACTCGCTCTCGCCGAGACCGGCGCAAACATCGTGGCTATCGAAGTCGATGCTTCACTCGTTCCCCTGCTCACCCACAATGTCGCAGCACATGACAATGTGCGCGTCGTTCATGCCGATGCAATGAACCTCGACTGGACGTCACTCCTCGGTGACCACACGAACTGGCATCTCGTCGCGAACCTTCCCTACAACGTCGCCACACCGCTCGTGGCCGACGTGCTCGACATGGTCCCCGCGGTGAGACACATCTTCGTGATGGTGCAGAAGGAAGTCGGCGATCGTCTGGTGGCAGCCGCAGACACAGATGCATACGGAGCACTCAGCGTCAAGGTTGCGTTCTGGGCACGCGGGTCGATCGCTGGAATCGTTCCACCGACAGTCTTCCTGCCGCGCCCCAAAGTCGACTCCGCATTGGTCGACATCGTCCGTCGCGACGAGTTGCTCGATGACGGCGTCGACCCCGCGACATTGTTCGCACTTGTTCGTCAAGGGTTCGCCAAACGCCGAAAGATGTTGCGCGGTGCGCTCGTGGGCACCGTCGACGCAGCGCAATTCGAAAAGGCCGGCATCGCCCCGACGGCACGCGCCGAGAACCTCACGGTTCATGACTGGATCACGTTGTGCAAGGCAGTCCATTTGAGCGGTGAGGGGCGATGAGCACGTTGAAAGCACGCGCGAAGTTGACGCTGTCACTGCGCATCACCGGAGTTCGAGGCGATGGCTACCACCTCATCGATGCAGAGATGATTTCGCTCGATCTGGCCGATGACATCACGATCGCCTCTGGCGATGACGGCATCGCTGTCGACGGCGAATTCTGCGACGGAGTGCCGACGGACGACACAAACTTGGTCGCTAGAGCACTGAAACTTGCCGGCGTGCGCGCGCACGTGCGCATCACGAAGAACAGTCCCCACGGTGGTGGCCTGGGTGGCGGGTCCACCGATGCAGCAGCCGTTCTGCGCTGGGCCGGCTTCACCGACGTGTCTGCCGCTTCACGGCTCGGCGCCGACATTCCGTTCTGCATGGTCGGCGGACGAGCACGCGTACGCGGTATCGGCGAGATCGTCGAGCCACTGCCACAGCGCGACCTTGACGTCACGCTCGTGCTACCCCCGATTCATGCGTCGACACCCGTGGTGTACGCCGCATGGGATGCACTCGGTGGACCACACGCTGACTCAGGAAATGACCTCGAGCCGGCCGCCCTGCACGCAGTCCCGGGGTTGAGCGCAGTGAGAGATCGCATCGCGGAAGTGGTGAAAACGCCACCGATGCTCGCCGGATCAGGCTCGACATGGTTCGTCGAAGGACACCACGGCGAACTTGTCTCGGCGATGCCGGATTGTCGCGTGGTGTTCACTCGCGCCCGAACGGGCTGAGTACTACTTACGCCGTTGATGGCGGGTGCGACGAAGCATCTTCTTGTGCTTCTTCTTGCGCATCCGCTTCCGACGTTTCTTGACCAGCGATCCCATACCGGCGACGAACCTACAGGCGCAGACGCGGTTTTGCGAAAATCAGATACCGTCTAGTGACGAAGGCGTGCATCTGCACCCTTCCCTTCCGGGGTCGTTCAAATGGCAGGACAGCGGGTTTTGGTCCCGGTGATAGGGGTTCGAGTCCTCTCCCCGGAACTAACGGTTTCTTGCTAGAACCTTTGCA
>SXWG01000219.1 GCA_005789925.1 Actinomycetota bacterium
GGCTTTATCAGACGCGACGGGATGATCATCGCCTGGCAATCTGCGAGTCGGAGCACTGAGCAGCTTGCTGTCGTCGGTGCCCACACGGATTCTCCGAATCTTCGCCTACATCCACGACCCGACATTCACTCGGGTCATTGGAATCAACTCGGAGTCGAGATTTACGGCGGCGTCTTGCTCAATTCGTGGCTAGATCGAGACCTCGGAGTGGCAGGTGTCGCTCTTACCAGGGACGGCACACAACACCTTTTCGCAAGCGACACAGCAGTCGCCAGAATTCCTCAACTTGCCATTCACCTTGATCGTGATGTGAACGACAAAGGCCTTGTTCTTGACCGACACAATCACCTGCGTCCGATATGGGCAACGTCGCTTGACCTTGAATTCAATGTGTGGCTTGCCCACTGTGTCGGTTGCCCATCGGACGACATCGTGAGTTTCGATGCTCAGCTGTTCGACGTGACACCTGCGGCTCTTATCGGTGCCGACGCATCCTTGCTCGCCTCTGGACGACTCGATAATCAGCTCTCCTGCTGGGCCGCAATCGATGCGCTTGTGCGCTCGGAGGCGGCTGAGTACACGGCACAAGTTGTGGCACTTTTCGATCACGAAGAGGTTGGCTCGGCGAGTCCTCACGGCGCGAGCGGCCCGGCTCTCGAAAGACTCTTACGCCAACTGTGCGGCGCCTCATCCGACGCGCAGTGGGACGACATCGTGAACCGCTCTTTGATGGTCTCTGCTGATAATGCTCATTCTCTCCATCCGAATTATCCCGAGCGGCACGAGCCACGTCACGCCCCCATCGTCAACGGTGGACCCGTCGTGAAAACCAACGCGAACCAGCGGTATGCAACAACCGCGTCCACTGTGGCGGCTATCGAGATGACAGCTCAACGAGCCGGTGTGCACCTGCAGCACTTCGTCTCTCGAAACAACATTCCGTGCGGATCGACAATCGGCCCCTTATCAGCGACACGAATCGGAATTCCAACGGTCGACATTGGCGTCGCTCAATTGTCGATGCACTCCGCTCGCGAAATGTGCGGAGCACATGATCCGTCATTGCTCAGAAACCTGCTCGTCTCGCATTTCCACGACAGGTAAATGGGTTGGTTCGACGATCGAACGTGATCAACGGGCGCGTTGACCAGCTTCTTCGAACAACGATTGAAGACGCCTCGTCAACTCATCGGTGGTCTCTTTCACGGCCGAACGAGGCACCCGTCCGTTCTCGTCTGCAACGACGACGATTGGCTCGCCGACGACCACCACGCATTTCTTGAAACGAATCATTCGAGAACCTTTCGGCATGACTCCTTCAGAGCCACCGATACCGACCGGAACGATCGGCACACTTGCCTTCACAGCCACATACGCCGCGCCATCAAACAGTGGCATCACCGTTGGCCCGAACTGACGTGTTCCTTCTGGAAACAACACCAGGGGTTCTCCGGCCTTCAGTACCGCGATACAACGGGCAAGTGCCTCCCGGTCAGCTGAACCTCGCGTGACTGGGAAGCCACCGAGCGCGGACAACAACCAGCGAATGGACTGATGACGCCAGAGGGAATCTTTTCCCATGAACCTGAGGCGCCGGCGAGTGACAGCAGCGGCAATAGGCGTGTCAATATTGGAGCGGTGGATGGGTGCGAGAACAAATGCACCGCTCGTCGGCACATTGTGTGCGCCGTGAACTTCCAAGCGCGTGATGACACGCGTGAGACCGACCACGATCAAGCGGGCAACGTGATAGAAGATGCGGCTCGCACGAGAGTTACCGGCCATGAAAGTGTCCACTTCAGCCATCGATCGTGTCCGTCGCTGCGGCGTCAAAAGCCGCTGCTATGCCCGTCGCTGCGGCGTCAAAAGCCGCTGCTATGCCCGTCGCTGCGGCGTCAAAAGCCGCTGCGATCTCCCCGACGACGTCGTCGATGGTGCGGCCGCTGCTGTCGATGGTGATGGAACCCTCCGCAGGGCGAAGTGGGCTGTCGTCGCGTGACGAATCAATCCGATCTCTTTCACTGATTGATCGGGCGATGTCCTCGAGGTCACCTCCGACTTCAGCCACTCGACGTGCTGCACGCACGTGTGGCGACGCCGTCAGAAATATCTTCAAGAGAGCATCAGGAAAGACCACTGTCCCGATGTCTCTGCCCTCCACCACTCCTCCTCCGTGATTCACAATCCATGCTCGCTGCTCTGCCCGCATCCGTGCGCGTACAGGTGGATAGGCGGCAATGACGCTGACAACAGACGTCACCTCCGCTCCTCTGATGTTGGTGGTCACATCGCGACCATCCACAGAGACTCCATTCGGATCAACCACGACTGAAATTGACTCGGCGACTCGTGCAACTTCAACTTCGTTTCGGGGATCGACCGAATCTCTCAATACCGCAAAGGCAACTCCTCGATACATCGCCCCTGTGTCCAGGTATGGAAGGCCAACACGAAGCGCCACGGCACGAGCGACAGTCGATTTGCCGGCGCCTGCGGGTCCGTCAATTGCAATGACGCGAAGAGTCACCAGCTCGTGCCTTGTGGCCGACCTTCGTCGTAACCGGCTGCACTCTGAATACCCACGACAGCACGGTCATAGAACTCACCGATCGTGCGTGCTCCTGCATAGGTGCACGCAGACCTCACGCCAGCGACAATCTGGTCGATGATGTCCTCGACACCTGGCCGAATGGGGTCGAGGTACATGCGCGAGGTACTGATGCCCTCTTCGAACAATTCCTTCTTGGCACGCTCAAGTGCCGTCTCTGAACGTGTGCGGTTCTTGACGGCACGGTTCGAGGCCATTCCGAAGCTCTCTTTGTACAGACGTCCCTCTGTGTCGCGCAGTGTGTCCGCCGCTGACTCATACGTTCCTGCTAGCCACGACCCGAACATCACATTTGCCGCACCAGCTGCGAGGGCAAGTGCGACATCGCGTGGGTAACGAACGCCTCCATCAGCCCACACATGCTTTCCAAGTGCGCGAGCTGCGTCGGCGCACTCATGCACTGCACTGAATTGCGGCCGTCCCACACCCGTCATCATGCGCGTCGTACACATAGCTCCGGGACCGACTCCGACTTTCACGATGTCTGCCCCAGCATTGATCAGGTCTCGTGTTCCCTCCGCCGTCACGACATTTCCCGCCACGATGGAGAGCTCCGGAACGACGCGACGTACTTCCTCGATTGCATGGAGCGTGCGGTCCTGATGACCATGGGCAGTGTCGATGACGAGCATGTCGACACCCATGGCGACAAGTGACTTTGCCCTCGTCGCCGGATCTCCGTTGATACCAACAGCGACAGAGACGAGTAGACGGTTTGACGAATCAACCGCCGGCTCATAGATGGTGCTGCGTAGCGCCCCTTTTCGTGTCACGCATCCGAGGAGAGCGCCATCTGACCCGACCACCGGCGCGAATGTCAGGCGCTTGTCAGCGAGAAACTCATGAATTTGCTCGGGTGTCTTTCCGTCTTCGATGACGATGAGGTCGCGATTCATCACGTTTCTCATTTGTGCGAACCGGTCAAAACCAGCGGCATCATGTTCGGTGAAGATGCCAACTGGGCGACCATCGTCGTCCAGCACGATGACAGCTCCGTGTGATCGTTTGTGGACGAGACTTAGGGCCTCGCCCACTGTGTCGGTCGGACCAAGAGTGATGGGGGTTTCGTACACAAGATGACGCGACTTCACGTGTTGCACGACACTCTCGACGATGTCAAGAGGTATGTCTTGGGGCAACACTGCGACACCTCCGCGACGGGCCACTGTCTCGGCCATTCGCCGCCCAGCGACTGCCGTCATGTTCGACACGACCACGGGAACTTTTGTTCCGACTGCGTCGGGTGTGGTCAAGTCAACGTCAAAGCGTGAACCTATGGTGTTTCGACTAGGAACCATGAACACGTCGTTGTACGTGAGGTCGTGCTGCGGAGCAGTGTGGAGATACCGCATAAGGCAACTCGAGGCTACCGTGTGCCCATGTCTTCTACTGCGACTCCCCCAGTCGCTCTCGTGCATGGATGGGCTGGTTCGTTTGCCACAACATGGCAGCAGCCTGGCGTCGCCGCTCTCCTGGACGACATCGGACGAACCCCCCTCGGCATCGATCTTTTAGGGCACGGCTCGGCCGACAAACCTCATGACCCTGCCGCGTATGCAGGCCTCCACGAATGGCTGTTGCGTCAGTTGCCAGACGAACCTGTCGACATCGTCGGTTTCTCGCTCGGAGCCCTCACCACATTGCGTTCGTTGGCGACGCGACCACACAGATTCCGGAAGGTGGTGCTCGCCGGAATCGGTGATGCCGTTTTCGAACCGACAACTCATGACATGGCCCAGCGAATTGTCGCCGCCATCGAAGGTACTGACACGGACGATTCGACGGCGCTCTTGTTCCGCCAGTACGCACATCAAGCGGGTAACGACCCTGTGGCGCTTGCCGCTGTCATGAAGCGACCATCGAGTGCGCCCCTCACCTTCGATCAACTTTCTGCGGTGACGAACGAGATACTCGTGTGCATCGGCGACAACGATTTTGCTGCGCCTGCTGACCGACTCGCAGGTGCATTTCCGAACTCACGACTTGTCGTGTTGAAGAACACAGATCACTTCGCTACCCCGAACTCGTTCTCCTTCATCGATGCAATCCTTGACTTTCTAGCGACCTGAGCTTTACTCCATGACGACGGGCGTTCTTCTGTACGACGTGGCCGAGGCGATCCGACGCCTCGACTCAGGACAAATCGTCGCAATTCCAACGGAGACGGTGTATGGCCTCGCCTGTCGGGCGGACAATGACGAGTCAATCAAAAGAGTGTTCGCGGCGAAAGGTCGGCCAGCAGACCATCCGTTGATTCTTCATGTCGCCCCCGACACCGATCTCACACATTGGTGCGACCTCACCGCGACTGCCCATCGCCTCACCGCACGTTTCTGGCCCGGTCCATTGACCGTTCTCTTGCCCCGTGGACCCCGCACATCTGATCTCGTCACTGGCGGACGCGACACAGTGGCTGTGCGAATGCCGTCTCATGTCATGGCACAAGAAGTCATCCATGGTCTGTCAGTTCCTGTCGTCGCACCGTCTGCGAACAGCTTTGGGCATGTCTCACCAACCACAGCCCGGCACGTGCTCGATGA
>SXWG01000220.1 GCA_005789925.1 Actinomycetota bacterium
ACACACAACACGTCATCACTTGAGACCGCTTGCCCATCGCCCTCACTTCCTCTACTTCTCGAGGTAGCCGAAAGACTCACGCTCACGGGTCGCAATCCGGTGTCTTCAGCAGGGTTCGCTGCTCTCACGTATTCGGTCGGATTGTCCATCGCCTGAAAAAACCCCTGTATCTCCAGGTCTGAACCGATCCCGGAGGTGAATTCCTCGACGAAGCGAGAGGCGATACCTATTCCGTCTTCAATCATGTGGAGGTCCTCATAGGACTCCAATGGAGGCGTGACGAGTCCGGCGTTCAGATAAAGCTCGTCGGCAGCGAACACCAAGCGACGTCCGATGGTGTGAAGGAAGATCGACTGCCAACCCTCCACACGTCGGATCACTGACGCAGCCTCATCTGGCGAATGCACACGCATGCGTTCTTCTGAGTTGTGCTTGCTCAGACCCACGGGAACGATCGCGACACTGCTGAGGTCGGGGAAGTCTTCCAGCAACGACGACAACGTGTCGTCAAGAATGTCTCCGTCGTTGACACCCGGACACAAGACAATCTGGGCTCTGACTTCGACTGCCGCGTCGAGTAGTTCACGCAGCCAGCGGAGACTCACTCCACCTCTTTCATTCCTCAACATCTGCGCCCGGACATACGGGTCGGTCGCGTGCACGCTCACGAAGAGTGGCGACAAGTTCTCGTCCATCACACGTTCGAGATCAGCTTCCGTGAACCTTGTGAGTGTCGTGAAGTTGCCGAACAGGAAACTCAATCGGTAGTCGTCATCTTTGAGATAGAGGCTTCGCCTCATGCCTTTGGGCAACTGGTAGATGAAGCAGAACTCGCAATGGTTGTCACAGGTCTGCACCCGATCAAAGACGGCACTCGACACCGACACACCCAAGGCCTCGGCTGTGCGTCGCTCTGCATTCAACCGAACCAACACGTCGGCTCTCTCGACCTCGAGCGTCAACTCGCCGCTCTCGCTGAGTCGATACCACTCGAGGATGTCCCGAGGTTCAGTGTCATTGATTGACACGATGCGATCGCCGACGCGCAGGCCAATGCGGTCTCCGAACGAGGCTTCGTCGACCGACGTCACAGTCGGAGTCAACTCATTCAAACGCACACGTCCGCAGGCTATCGGTGGGTGCTCGCTAGCCTGTCGTCATGGCCGTCGAGAAAGTGCTCCTCGCGTCGCCCCGCGGATTTTGTGCAGGTGTCGAAATGGCCATCAAAGCCTTGGCATGGATGGTCCGGGCGTTCGAGCCACCGGTGTACTGCTACCACGAGATCGTGCACAACAAAGTCGTCGTTGATCGCTTTGCCGCACTCGGAGTCATCTTTGTGGACGACATCACGTCTGTGCCGGCCGGCTTTCCCATCATGTTGTCGGCGCACGGCTCTGCCCCCGACGTCGTCGCTGAAGCCCGTCGTCGGGGAAGTTACGTTGTCGACGCCGTGTGCCCCTTGGTCACCAAAGTTCACCACGAAGTGAAAGTCCGTGCCGGCAAGGGATTCCACATCGTCTACGTCGGACATGTCGGACATGAAGAGGCTGTCGGCACCATGGCAGTCGCTCCCGATTCGATTTCGCTCGTCGAAGATGCTGCGATGGTCGAGCAACTTCCGACCGACGGTGGCCCGGTCGCACTTCTCGCACAAACAACGCTCTCCCACAGAGAATGGGAGGAAGTTGCCGTCGCCGTCAAACGACGGTTTCCCGACGTGTGGACACCAGGTCGTAGCGATCTGTGTTTTGCGACGACAAATCGTCAATCTGCTCTCATGAGTTTTGCGTCTGACGTCGATGCATTCATCGTCATCGGTTCATCAAACAGCTCGAACACCCGTGCACTCGAGCGTCTCGCCTCCGAGGCCGGCTGTCCACGCGTGTTACGAGTCAACGAAGCAGCAGAAGTGCCCGACGATCTCGATGGTGTCGTCGGCGTGACCGCAGGAGCATATGCACCCGAGGAACTGGTAGCTGCGGTCATCGCGAAACTGCGTCCCAGACAGGGCGTGACGGAGGTCCGAGTGACGGAAGAGGACGAGTACTTCCCACCTCCGAGAAACATTCGCGATCTCCAGAACGCCATCGACAGAGCGATCACAGTGATGGTCGGCGGTTCACTTCTCTCTGCACCGAAGATGGACGACCGAACTGTCGGAGCAAGTGCTGTCCTGGAAGGACTTGTTCGATGATCTCGCCCTCGTATCAATGGTTGGTACTGGTTGTACACGTCCTCGGCGTGACTGTCTGGGTCGGAGGACAGATAACACTTGCGACGCTGGTGAAAACTCTCCGAGACAACAGTGACGGCATCCTTCCGCTCGTCGCCCGTCGTTTCGCACTCACCGCATGGCCTGCCTTCGGCGTTATGGTCATCTCGGGTGTTCTCTTGCTCTTAGACGTTGACCCAGCTGAACAAGGCACTGCGTACGCAGCGACGCTCGCCGTCAAACTCGCTTTGGTTTTTGTCGCAGCGATTGCAGTCCTCGCACACTCCATGTCTAATCGTCGCGTCATCATCGCGATCGGTGGCGCAGTCGGATTACTCTCCTCTTTGACAGCTCTCGCGCTGGGAGTTCTCCTCGCAGCGTAGAGACCCCGTCGTCAGTTGCGCGGAACCTGACTCCACGGAACTTCACGATCCACACGGACATCGCCGGGGAGGCCGAGAACTCTTTCACCGAGGATGTTCTTCATCACCTCTGTGGTTCCACCTTCGATGGAGTTTGCGCGCGCACGCAAGAACGCCTTCTGGAAAGAATCGAAACCCATCGCGATTTCGGGACGAATCATCTCGTAGCTGCCGTACAACTGCCCGTCGAGACCCATCATGTCGACGACGAATTCGTAGATGTCCTTGTTCAGATCCGCGCTCGCCATCTTTCCGATCGAACCTTCAGGTCCAGGCACACCGGCTTTTCTCATCTGCGATGCACGGACATTCGTCAGTCTTAACACCTCAGCACGTATCCACATGTGAGAGCAGACGGATCGTCGTCCCCGAATCGGCCCCTCCCAGAGCCTCTCCTGCATTGATGAGTTGTCGAAACATGCTCATCGGCTCCACCCCGTCACCGTAGCGTCGTATAACTTTTGTCTATGTACCCCGCCGATCACGCAGCGACCAACCCAGACAAACCAGCGGTCATCATCGCCGAGACCGGTGAAGTCATCACGTACAAGGAACTTCATGAATCGGCGGTGAAGCTGAGCAATGTGCTGCGCTCTGCTGGTCTCAAAGTCGGAGACCATGTCGCGTATTGCATGGAGAACCATCGACGCTTCCTCGAAGTCACGTGGGGCTGTCACTATGCGGGTCTCATCTACACCGCGTGCTCGAGTCGACTCACCAAAGACGAATTGGCGTACATCATCAACGACTGTGGTGCCAAAGCATTCATCACCACCAAGTACAAGGCAGACCAAGCCACCGAAATTCTCGCCATGACCCCCGGTGTCTCGCTTCGCCTCATGATCGACGGGACCGTGTCTGGTTACGACAGTTTCGAGGCGACTGTCGACGATGCGTCCACGATTCCACTCCCCGACATGATCAGCGGTCAGGACATGTTGTACTCGAGTGGCACGACCGGCATGCCCAAGGGAATCAGTCGAGACCTCGAGATGACGCCAATCAGCGAATTCATCGGAGTCGCGCTCGTCGGACAATTCCTGTTCGGCTTCACCCCCGACATGGTGTACGTGTCACCAGCTCCGCTGTATCACGCGGCTCCACTTCGCTTCAACATCGCCGTGACGGCACTTGGGGGGACCACTGTCGTCATGCAACATTTTGATGCTGAGCGATTCCTTGAATTCGTGCGGCGATACAAGGCCACGCACACGCAGGTGGTACCGACCATGTTCATCCGCATGCTGAAGCTCGAAACATCTGTGCGTGAGAAGTACGACGTATCCACCCTCACGTCCGTCATTCACTCGGCAGCGCCGTGTCCAGTCGACACGAAAAAGCAGATGATTGACTGGTGGGGACCAATCATTCACGAGTACTACGCCGGGTCTGAAGCTAACGGTTTCGTGTATTGCAATTCCGAACAGTGGCTCGCCCATCCTGGAACTGTCGGAACGGCGATACAAGGCGCGGTGCACATCTGTGACGAGGACGGCAACGAGTTGCCGCGCGGAGAATCAGGAACGGTGTTTTTCGAAGGATCCGCAGCTTTCGAGTATCACAACGACCCAGAGAAGACGAAGAACTCTCGCGACCCGAGAGGGCGTGGGTGGTCGACGCTTGGCGATGTCGGGTATCTCGACGAGGACAACTTTCTCTACCTGACCGATCGAAAAGCGTTCATGATCATCTCTGGTGGAGTCAACATTTATCCGCAAGAGGCCGAGAACGTCCTCGTGCAGCATTCGAAGGTCGTCGACGTCGCGGTCTTTGGTGTGCCGAACGATGACTTCGGCGAAGAAGTGAAGGCCGTCGTTCAGCCCGTCACCCTCCCCGCGAGCGACGACGAAGCGCGCGAGCTGGCAGCCGAACTCATTTCTTTCTGCCGAAGCAAGCTCGCCGACATCAAATGTCCACGGTCGATCGATTTTCGCGCAGAGTTGCCCCGTCACCCGACAGGGAAGCTGTACAAGCGTCTCTTGAAAGACGAGTACTGGGCCGCAGCAGGTCGAAAGATCTGACGCCACATGGCGTCACACCCTTACCTCGACGGACCTCGATTCCACGCGTTTGCTCACCGCGGTGGATTGGGCGTGGCTCCCGAGAACACGATGGCGGCTTTTCAAGACGCCGTCAATCTGGGTTTTGTCTATCTCGAGACCGATGTGCACCTGACTGCGGACGGCGTCGTCGTTGCATTCCATGATGATGATCTGAGACGCACATGCGGTGTTGACGCTCGCATCGAAGACCTCACATGGGACCAGCTGAGAGAAGTCCGCGTGGCTGGCGAACACAGTGTTCCTCTGCTCGAGGAGATCCTCTCCACCTGGCCCCATGTCCGAGTGAACATCGACTGCAAATCTGACGCTGTGGTCGATCCTCTGGTTGGCCTGCTTCGTCGCACGTCTGTTCTCGATCGCGTGTGCATCGGCTCGTTCAGCGACCGTCGACTCAACCAGGTGCGCGCTGCTTTTGGAGACGACGTGTGCACGTCACTCGGGCCGAGAGGCGTCGCGATTCTGCTTGCGGCTGCAAATACGCACGAGCGAATCGCCAACAGGCTGGCGGCACACGTCGCACAGGTACCTCTGAAGCAAGGTCCCATACCTCTCGTCACTCGACGATTCGTCGACACGGCACACGAGGTCGGGATGCTCGTGCACGTGTGGACCATCGACGACCCCGTGACCATCGGCGAGCTCATCGATCTTGGTGTCGACGGCGTCATGAGTGACGACACACGCGCCTTGCGCGACGTCCTCACTGCGCGAGGACTGTGGTCGTGAACGACGAAAAGACGATATTCAAGAACGCACAGTCCCCTACTCTTGGCAACGTCGATGTGCAGGTGTCCGACGGGGTCATCACGTCAATAGTCCCTACGACACCGTCGACTTCAGAACCATCGCAGATCGATGCTGGCGGTTGGCTACTCCTACCGCCTCTTGTTGAACCTCACGCGCACCTTGACAAGGCGTTTCTCTCTGAGAGGATCGACAACCCGTCGGGAGACCTCATGGGTGCCATACGCGGCATCGAATCTGCGCGCGCAAGCCTGACTCGCAAGGACACGATCAGACGTGCGGAGCGCGCCGTTCGCCAACTTGCGAACAACGGTGTCCATCTGGTCCGCTCTCATGCCGACACGACGACCGACACCGAGCTTCAGAACGTCGAGGCCCTACTCGAGGTCAAACAGCAGTGTGCAGACATTGTGGAACTTCAGGTTGCCGCGCTCGTTGGCTGGCCACTGAGCGGACGAGCGGGCGCAGACAATCGCGCACTGGCACGTGCGGCAGTGGCGGCAGGTGCGGACGTCATCGGTGGTTGCCCCCACCTCGACGAGGACCCAGCTGAGGCTCTGCGCTTTCTCTTCGAACTGGCCAACGAATTGGATGTTGCTTTGGATCTCCATGCTGATGAGAACACGCGCGCAACTTCCGTGGACCTCGAGCTATGCGCAGACATGGTGATCAGCTCTGGATCGACTGTCGACATCGCCGCCAGCCACTGCGTGGCCCTCGGCTGCCAACCAGAAGACGTCCAACACAGAGTTGCCGAGAAAGTCGCACAAGCCCGGGTCTCCGTCATCGCCTTGCCGTTGACAAATCTCTATCTCCAAGGGCGGGACCAGACGCACAATGTCCCGCGTGGACTGACCCCAGTGAACTTGTTGAGGACTCATGGTGTGAACGTCGCTGCAGGTGGAGACAACTTGCAGGATCCATTCAATCCACTCGGCAAGGGTGACCCGCTTGAGACAGCGTCATTCTTGGTGCTTGCGGGACACAACCTTATTGATGACGCGTTCGCAGCGGTGACGTATCGGGCAAGCACCGCTCTCGGTGTCGCACCTGTGGATATCTCAGTCGGATCCAGCGCAAATTTTTTGCTCATCAAGTCGACGTCGGTGCGTGACGCACTTGCAACACAGACTCATCAACGAATGGTCGTTCGTCACGGGCGGGTGCTGTCGGCAAGACTCTGAAACAGAAAGTAAACACATTCGTGACCTGCACGACTCACGACTCTTCTAGTGTCCGTGTCGTGCGGGATGGGAATGCGGCAGTTCTCCATGGAGGGAAAATGACCGAGCATCCATCTGACTCCGCCTTAGAAGCAGTGTTGACCTTCGACCGAGTTTCGATGACGTTCCCGGACGGGACGCGAGCACTTGACGATGTCTCCTTTTCGATTCGCCCCGGAGAGTTCGTGACCGTCGTGGGTCCTTCCGGATGCGGCAAATCGACACTGCTCAGGATTGCGTCGAATCTCGAGAAAAACACAAGTGGTGATTGCTCGGTGGATCGTGACTCCATCGGGTTCGTCTTCCAAGATGCGACCCTGATGCCCTGGCGGACCGTTCGCCGGAACGTGGAACTCATCGCGGAGCTTCACAAGATGGAAAAAGAACGTCGCCAACAGACAGGCGCTGAGGCCATCGAACTTGTCGGTCTCACAGGGTTCGAGGACAAATATCCGAGACAACTTTCCGGTGGCATGAAGATGCGCGCGTCGCTCGCTCGCTCGCTCATGATGAAGCCCAAAGTCTTTCTCTTCGACGAGCCGTTCGGGGCGCTCG
>SXWG01000221.1 GCA_005789925.1 Actinomycetota bacterium
CGAGAGCACGTGCACCACGTGTTCGGTCGGCTGTCGTATCGCAGTGCAGTCGAGTCGTGACGAGTTGGTTCGCTACCAAGGAGTGGACAGTGACCCGGTGAACTGGGGTTGGCTGTGCGACCGTGGTCGTTTCAACTTCCAGTCCGCGTCATCTGAGGATCGAGTCACAACGCCGCACGTGCGTGAAGGACAGACTCTTGTCGAGACCACTTGGGTCGATGCATTGACACGCGCCGCACAGCTCATCTCTGGCGCGAACGGAAAAGTCGCGCTCATCGGTGGCGCTCGTGGCACGAACGAAGACGCTTGGGCGTGGGCACAGCTTGCCGACATGGCGAAGTTCAGCATGTGCGATGCACAGGTGGGCGATGGTCTCCCAGCGAAGGTCTTCACGTATCCGCAAGCGACCATCGACGCGGCATGTGTCGCTCCGACGATCGTCTTGCTCGCACCCGACCTGAAGGAAGAACTGCCTGTCTTGTATCTGCGTGTTCGCGACGCAGTCGAGAAGGGACGTAGTCGAGTCATCGAGATCACGTCCCATGATTCGGGTCTCACCAAATACGCATGGAAGAGCATCCACCACGAACCGGGACACCAGGTCGAGGCAGTGCACGCCGCACTCGCAGACGCAGACATCGCGGCACAACTTGCCAAAGGACCGGTCGTCGTCATCGCGGGTCGCTCGAGCCTTGCCGAGAGCGAAGCGCATGTCATGGCAGCTCTTGATGCGATTGTCGGTTCGGTGGCACATGTCAGCGTGTTGCCCGCCTTGCGTCGTGGCAACGTGCGTGGCGCACTCGCTGTCGGGCTCGCGCCGACCGATGGCAAAGACGCGACGCACATCTTGAAGTCTGCGGTCAGCGGTGAGGTGGAGTGTCTCGTTCTTCTTGGCAGCGACCCGTTGTCCGACCACCCCGATGCCGACTTGGTCCGACGTGCGTTCGCATCGGTACGAAACATCATCGCTGTCGACATGTTCATGAACCAGTCGGTGCAGAGTGCGTCAGTGGTGCTGCCCGCCGCAGCATTCGGGGAGAAGAACGGAACCACGACGAATCTCGAGGGTCGTGTGACGAACGTGTCGCAGAAGGTGACTCCTCGCGGAACGTCACGTCCTGACTGGATGATTGCCATCGAGCTTGCCCACGCACTCGGTCACGACATTCCACTGATGCGTGTCGAAGAAGTGCAGGCGCACATGATCGCTTCGATTCCCCAGATGCAGACGGAAAATGTTGCTGTCGCACTTCGTCGTAACGGCATCGTGGTGGCCACCACCGCAACGGCCTCGGCTGCACCGGCTGCTGCTTCGGTGGGAACGCGCAACTCTTATGAATTCCGACTCGTGTCGGGTCGCAAGTTGTACGACAAAGCAATCAGCACGGCCACAAGTCAGTCGTTGGTGAATTTGGCGGACACCGCAGCGGTGTACGTGCACCCACTCGATCTCGAGCGTGTCGGCAAGGTAGAAGGTGCGTTGGTGCGAGTCAGCTCATCTTCTGGTGCCATCGCACTCCCGGTGCGAGCATCGACCGCGGTCGTTCGTGGTACGGCATTCGTGCCGTTCAATCTCGCTGGTGCCGATGTGCGCGAGTTGATCAGGCATGACCAAGCGGTCACCGACGTGCGGATCGAGGGAATCTGATGCCAGCTCTTCTCGGTATCGACCCATTGCTCGTCGGCGATGTGCTGTGGACGCCGCTGCTCATCGTGCTTCTCAAGGTGCTCATCATCTTCGCCGTCGGACTGCTCGCCACCATGTTGAACGTCTGGTTCTTGCGCAAGGTGATTGCAGGCATGCAGAACCGAGTCGGTCCGAACAAGACGGGCCCGTTCGGACTTCTCCAGACGTTGGCCGACGGCATCAAGTTGTTCTTCAAGGAAGATCTCATTCCGGAGAGGGCCGACAACTTCGTGTTCCGTCTTGCTCCGTATCTCACGTTCGTCCCTGCGTTCTTGGCGTTCGCGATCGTTCCGCTGGGTGGTGACTTCACCGGCGGAAACGACGGAACCGTCACCTGGTTCGGCGAGGTCACTCGTGTGCAGTTGGCAGACCCACCTGTCGGCGTGTTGTTCGCGGTCGCAATCTCGTCAATCGCGGTCTACGGAATCATGCTTGCCGGTTGGGCGAGTGGCTCGAAGTATCCATTGCTCGGTTCGGTGCGTGCATCGGCACAGATGGTGAGTTACGAAGCCGCACTCGGCATGAGTCTTGCGACAGTGGTGTTGGTCGCCGGCACTCTGTCGACAAGTGGCATCGTCGCAAACCAAACGACTGTGGGCACATGGCACCTGGTCACCACAGGCATCATCCCCTTCGTCATTTTCCTCATCGCTTCGACGGCTGAGATGAACTTGCCACCGTTCGACTTGGTCGAAGCGGAGCAGGAACTCGTCGGCGGATACAACACGGAATACTCATCGATTCGTTTCGGGCTCTTCTTCCTCGGTGAGTTCATGAACCCCATCACGATGTCGCTGTTGTTGTCGACCTTGTTTTTCGGCGGTCCGAACCCCATCGCGTTTGGTGACACGGTCATCAACATTCCGCTCATTCCAGGTGCTCTCGAAGGCACCGTGTGGGTGATGTTGAAGATGTTCGCGTTTCTCTACGCGTTTGTCTGGTTCCGCGCGACATTCCCGCGACTTCGCTACGACCAACTCATGGATCTCGGATGGAAGGTGCTCATCCCCGCATCTCTCGGCTGGTTCATGTTGCTCGCCGCACAACGAGTGGGCGACGTCGCAGGTTGGGACCCGGTGATCACAACCGTGGTCGCAGCAATCGTGTTGCTCGTGTCGTACTCACTGCTGCAACTTGCCTTGCGAACCAGCCGTCTCGAGCGTGAGCGTGAAGGAGCGATGTTCTGATGGGTTACCTCGGAGGACTTCTCGTCACGGTGCGCCAGCACGGTCGTCGCAACCGCGTCACCACCGAATACTCGGGTGGTCGTGTGTGGCGCAAGAAGCAAAACGACAAAAAAGACCAGAAGATCGACAAGCCCGAGCGTTTGCACGGTCGTCATGTCCTGAATCGCTACGAAGACGGCATGGAGAAGTGCATTGGTTGCGAGCTCTGCGCAGGAGTGTGTCCAGCGCGTTGCATCTACGTGCGCGGCAAAGACAACGACCCGATGAATCCCACCTCGCCTGGTGAACGCTTCGGTTTCGTCTACGAGATCAACTACCTCCGTTGCATCCACTGTGACCTGTGTGTCGAGGCGTGTCCGACCGAGGCAATCACGGAGACCAAGTTGTTCGAGTTCTCGTTCACCAATCGCCGCGACGCCATCTATACGAAAGACGAACTGCTCGTCGGTGAAGATGGCAAGCCTCAACACATGCCGTGGGAAGACTGGCGCGATGGTGAGGACTTGAACACCAGTGGTTGGATGCGCGCGACCGCGCCGTCAGGTGACGCCGACTTCCGTGGGGTCGTGTCGTGGAGCGGCGAAATGGGCTACGGCACACGCGCTCCAGAGCCTGGTCAGGACGGCGAATAGTCCGTGGAACTCTTCGTTTTCATCTGTGCTGCCGTCATGGTGTTGCTCGGTGCACTCGGCGTGATTTTGCGCAGTAACCCTGTGCATGCTGCGCTCAGTTTGGTGTTGACACTCTTCGGAGTCGCTGTGTTGTTCGTCGCGCAGGAAGCCCACTTCCTCGCAGCGGTCCAAGTCATCGTGTACGCCGGCGCAATCGTCGTGCTGTTCTTGTTCGTCATCATGCTTCTCGGTGTCGACAAGGCAGAGGACATCAAGACCGAGCCACTGACTGCACAACGCCCGCTCGCATTGGTGCTCGGTGTCGGAGTCTTTGCCGTGTTGGCGGCGGCAATCGTCACCTCGACCGAGTCCGTCGTACGTCGTGGAGAAGGCTTGAGTGTGACGAACGTCGAAGATCCCGATGCGAACATTCGCCAGATCGCTCGTTCGATCTTTGGTGACTATGTGTTTGCGTTCGAAGTGGTGTCGATTCTGCTGCTCGTCGCTGTCGTGGGAACCGTGTTGTTGACCCGCCGCCAGCGTCGTGAAGCGGTGGTGTCGAAGTGATCGCCGCAGCCGAACCCACGACCACGTGGTATTTGCTGTTATCAGCGCTCTTGTTCGTCATCGGCATGGTCGGGGTGATGATCAGGCGTAATCCGCTCGTCATGTTCATGTGTATCGAACTCATGTTGAACGCGGTGAACTTGTCATTCGTGTCGCTTGCGCCACGTGTTGCGAACATCGACGGTCAGACGGCCGTGTTCTTCGTGTTGGTGGTAGCAGCGGCTGAGGTGGTTGTCGGCCTCGGCATCATCGTGTCCATCATGCGCGGTCGCACCCATGCCACAGTCGATGACGTGGCGGAGTTGAAGGGCTGAGTCATGGTCGAACTTGCATGGCTGATCCCTGCGCTGCCACTCGTCGGTTTCGTGACCATTCTGTTGTTCGGTCGCCGGCTTGGTGATCCGAAAGCAGGACTTTTCGCAGCACTGATGCCCGCAGCCGCTTTCGTGGTCACGGCTCTCGTGTACTTCGACCTGCTGTCTCGTGAGGCTGAAGAACGTCACCACATCATCAAGCTGTTCTCCTGGGTTCCAGTTGGGTCGTTGCACATCGACATGGCATTTCTCGTCGACCCACTGTCGGTGACGATGGCGCTCTTCATCACCGGCATCGGCTCACTGATCCACTTCTATGCAGTCGGCTACATGCATGGTGATCCGAAGTTCTCAAAGTTCTTCTTGTACCTGAATCTGTTCGTTTTCTCGATGCTGATGCTCGTGCTCGGCGAGAACCTGCTCGTCACGTTCCTCGGCTGGGAAGGTGTCGGTGCCTGCTCGTACTTCCTGATCTCTTTCTGGCACACCCGTGATTCGGCGGCGACGGCCGGCAAAAAGGCTTTTGTGACGAACCGAGTGGGCGACTGGGGCGTCATGATCGCGATGTTCTTGGCGTTCACCACCGTCGGCACCGTGTCCTACAGCGGCATCAACGAAGCCGCAGAAATGGGTCACCTTGCACCGGTGACCGCGACTGCGATTGCGATGATGCTCTTCATCGGCGCGTGTGGCAAGAGTGCACAGTTGCCGTTGTACCTGTGGTTGCCAGACGCGATGGAAGGTCCGACGCCTGTCTCGGCACTCATCCATGCTGCCACGATGGTCACGTCCGGTGTGTTCCTGATGACCCGTGTGAACCCCGTGCTGAAGGTGTCTTACGACTGGGCACCGACGACCATTGCGACAATCGGTGCGATCACCGCGTTGTTCGCCGCCACGATCGCTGTCGCACAGAACGACATCAAGAAAGTGCTCGCTTACTCGACCGTCTCACAGCTCGGCTTCATGTTCCTTGCCGTCGGCTCCGGTGCATACGTCGCCGCGATCTTCCACATGGTCACGCACGCATTCTTTAAGGCGCTGCTCTTCCTCGGTTCAGGCTCTGTCATCCACGGCATGCACCATGAGCAAGACATGCGCCGCATGGGGGCTCTTCGCAAGGTCATGCCGATCACGGCGTTCACATTCATCATCGGCTGGTTGGCCATCGCCGGTGTCCCGCCGTTCGCCGGATTCTGGTCGAAGGACGAAATTTTGTTGTTTGCTTTTGCCAACAACCGTGCGCTGTACGTCATAGGTGTCGTGACCGCGTTGCTCACCGCGTACTACATGACGCGCCAGGTGATCATGGTGTTCTACGGCGATGCCCGTTGGAATGATCACAGCGATGAGCATGGCGCACACGGAGATTTCAAGCCACACGAGAGTCCGAAGATCATGTTGTTCCCGCTCGTCGTGCTGGCAGTCTTGTCTGCTGTCGGTGGAGCAATGCAATTGCCGTTCTCGAAGTCCACGCACTTCCTCGAACATTGGCTCGAGCCCGTCATCGAATTCGGTGAAGCCGACATCAAGAAGTCATGGGCCTACGACAACAAGTGGTTGTTGCTCGGTCTTGCTGTCGTCGTCGCACTCGTCGGAATATCGGCGTCGATCGCGGTGTATGCGAAGAAGAAGGTCAAGGCGATCGAGCCGGCGATCCTTGCCGACGCGTGGCGCTATGACTCAGCCTTGTCTGCGTTTGTCGGTGGTCCTGGCAGGGCGGCGTTCAACGGACTTGCGTTGTTCGATGCAAAGGTCGTCGACGGGGCAGTGAACGGTGCAGGTACGGTCACCCGCTCCACGAGCGGTGTTGTGCGCAAAGTGCAGACCGGGTTCGTTCGGTCCTACGCCGTCATCTTGTCAGTCGGGGTGCTCCTCGTGTTGGCGTGGTTCTTGTTCAGGGGAGTCTCGGCATGATCGCAGCATCTGGTGCTTCAGTGTCTTTCCCCGCACTTTCATTGTTGATTCTCCTGCCGATCATCGGTTCGGTGATCGTCGCTCTTCTTTCTGAACGGCGTGCGGAATATGTGAAGCTCGCTGCCCTCCTCACGAGTGTGGCGACCGGAGCAATCAGTTTGTGGGTGCTTGCGGCGTTCGAGACTCATGACGCTGGCTTTCAGTTCGTCTCGCAACATCCGTGGATTGAGCCGTGGGGCATCTCTTGGCACATCGGTATCGACGGCATATCGCTCTTCCTCGTGGTGCTGACCGGCGTGTTGTTCCCGCTCGTCATTGCCGGCATCGACCCACACCATGACGAGAAGCGCTACTTGGCATGGCTGCTGTTGCTCGAAGCAGGCGTGATGGGCAGCTTCCTCAGTCTCGATCTCGTGCTGTTCTTCCTGTTCTTCGAGATTGTTCTGGTGCCGATGTATTTCCTCATTGGTGGATGGGGATACGACAACCGCATTTACGCCGCGACCAAGTTCTTCCTATACACGATGTTCGGATCAGCGTTCATGTTGGTCGGCATCGTCGCGACGGCCCTCTTGGCTCGTAACGACCTTGGTTACGTCACCTTTGACTTGGTGACGTTGGCTGAGAAGTCATCGTTCGCCACCGACACTGCGCGTTGGCTGTTCATGTCGTTTGCCATCGCGTTCGCTGTC
>SXWG01000222.1 GCA_005789925.1 Actinomycetota bacterium
CCGATGTTCGGGTCCTTCGTGGCGAAGGCGTAGGGAGCCGCCAGTGCCCCGCCGCCGGTGAGGGCGTTGTAGAGGGAGGATTTGCCTGCATTGGGCAGGCCGACGAGACCGAAACGTTCCATGAGCCTCGCTACGCTACCCGTGGGCGGATTTGTCAGCAGTGACATGGGTTTGCGCGACGCGGGACACACGCCGGGGCGGTGGCATCGGGGTGCGGAATTAGTACTATGGGAGTAGTGCAAATCCCCCGGACCGCCCGGGACACATGGCCAATCCGATGGAGAACCAGCGTGACCAGTTTTGATCTCGACCTCAGCAAGTACAGCCTCGGCTGGAGCGACGAGGTCGAATATGCGTTCGAGCCGGAGAAGGGCCTCAGTGACCGCGTCGTCGAGCAGATCAGTTGGTGGAAGGGCGAGCCGAAGTGGATGACGCAGCACAGGCTGCGCAGCCTCGGCATATTCGATCGCAAGCCGATGGCACCGTGGTTCGCCGACAACATGCCCGACATCGACTTCCAGGACATTTTCTACTACCTGCGCCCGGCCACGGCCCAGGTCGACGAGTGGGACGACCTGCCCGAGCAGATGAAGCTCACGTACGAGAAACTCGGCATCCCCGAGGCGGAGCGAAAGTACCTGGCCGGCGTGACCGCCCAGTACGAGTCAGAGGTGGTGTTCCACCGCAACCGCGAGGACCTCGCGCAGCAGGGAATCCTCTTCTGTGACATGGACACCGCCCTGCGCGAGTATCCCGACCTCGTCAGGCAGTACTTCGGCACGATCATTCCGCCCGGTGACAACAAGTTCTCTGCCCTCAACACCGCGGTGTGGTCGGGCGGCTCGTTCATCTACGTCCCACCGGGCGTCGAAGTCGACATGCCACTACAGGCGTACTTCCGCATCAACAGCGAGAACGCCGGTCAATTCGAACGAACGCTCATCATCGCTGACGAAGGTTCAAAGGTGCACTACATCGAAGGTTGTTCGGCACCGGTGTACACCAGTGATTCGCTGCACAGCGCCGTCGTCGAAATTGTGGTGAAGCCGAGTGCACGAGTCACGTACACCACCATCCAGAACTGGTCGCCGAACGTGTACAACCTGGTCACGAAGCGTGCACGCGTCGAGGCCGAGGGGCACATGGAATGGATCGACGGCAACATCGGATCCAAGCTCACAATGAAATACCCGAGCGTCTATCTGGTCGGCCCGAAGGCAACTGGCGAAGTGTTGTCAGTCGCGTATGCAGGTGCAGGTCAGCATCAAGACGCGGGCGCGAAGATGGTGCACGCCGCACCAGAGACCACGTCGAAGATTGTCTCAAAGTCGATCAGCAAGGACGGTGGCATCACCACCTACCGCGGATTGGTGCGCGTCGACGAAGGTGCGTACGGATGCAAGAGTCACGTGCAATGTGACGCTCTCATCCTTGATGAGGGCAGCGAGAGCCGCACGCTTCCGTACATGGAAGTGGGCGAGCGCGACGCCGAGATCGGTCATGAAGCGACTGTGTCGAAGATCGCCGACGAGCAGCTCTTCTATCTCATGAGCCGTGGCCTCTCTCAAGAGCAGGCCATGAGCATGGTCGTGAACGGGTTCATCGAGCCGGTGACGCGCACCTTGCCCATGGAATACGCAGTGGAATGGAGTCGCCTCATCGAACTTCAGATGGAGGGCTCCGTCGGCTGAGCCGCGGATGCAACGTCATGCCGATGCGCACAGAGTGCAAGCATTACGAAAGCCGCACGTACCCGAACGGCGATGCCGTGCGAAAGTGCAATCTCGACTTGGCTCCCGATGCGCCGTGGCGTTGCCCCGAGCCGTGTGACAAGTTCGAGCGCAGACTCGCCGATGTCGCATGGGTGCACGGAACGACGATCGTTCCACCCACACCTGCTGAGGTGCCGGGACTCGACGATGGAAGTGCTGCCGCAGTGCTTGATGCGGCCGAAGACATTGTGAATGCAATCGGGCGGCAAGTGCTCGAAGAATTCGAACGACCGACGAAACGTCGCTGGTGGCGACGAAAGAAATAGGTAGACACCCAATGACCCCCACCCCCGTCCTTCCCAGCGCCGAAGAAGAAATCTGGCGTTACAGCCGCATCGGCGAGCTCGACCTCTCGTCGTATTCGGCCGGATCGTTGCGTACCGAGACAATCGGTGCCGACGCGTTTCGTGGCGATGATCGCTCTGGTCTCGTCATGACAGACGATGCCGATGTCTTTGCACGCTTGAACCGCGAGAGCGGAACGTCACCAGTGACAATCGTTGTTCCACGCGGAAAAGTGGTCGACGGGGTGATCGAGATCGTGCATCACGTCGATGCCTCAGGCATCGTCGCATACCCACGACTTGTCATCGATGCGGGCGAGAACAGTGAGGTGACCGTCGTCGAGAAGTTCGTGTCTGCTGACGGCATCGCATCTTTGGTGTGCCCCGTGGTCGAAGTGCGCGCAGCGCAAGCGGCGCGAGTCACGTACGTGTCCATCAACGCACTCGGCCGCGACACCTGGCAGATCGCACACCAGCAAGCGCTCGCCATGCGCGACGCGACGACGCGACTCTTCACGATCGCCCTCGGTGGTGACTACGCGCGTGTGCAGACCACGTCCACACTCGCCGAGCAAGGCGCAAACTCACAGCAAGTCGCTTTGTATTTCGCCGACGGCTCACAGATGCACGACTTCCGCACCACCCAGGTGCACGCGGCTCCGCGTACACATTCTGACTTGTTGTTCAAAGGCGCTGTTCGTGACGATGCGCGCAGCGTGTACACCGGCCTCATCCACATCAAGGAGAACGCAAAGGGCTCTGAGGCATTCCAGACCAATCGCAACCTGACACTCAGCGAAGGTGCGTGGGCCGAGAGTGTGCCGAACCTCAACATCGAGACGAACGACGTGAAATGCAGCCATGCATCGACGGTCGGGCCGATCGACGAAGACCAGCGGTTTTATCTTGAAAGCCGCGGCATTCCGCCGACGATTGCAGAACGACTGGTGGTTCTCGGGTTCTTCAACGAGGTCATCGACAGGCTTCCTGTAGCCACTGGTGTCGTCGACCTGCGAGATGCTGTCTCGCGCAAACTGCTTGGAACCGGAGCCACGTCATGAGCACTGTCACAGTGTGCGCACTCTCTGACATCGCTCCAGGTGCGTCGAAGCGCGTGATGGTCGGGCCGACACCTGTCGTGGTGGTCCGTATCGACGATTCTGTGTACGCACTTCACGACAAGTGCAGTCACGCCGACGTGGCGTTGTCAGACGGAGAGGTCGATTACGACCTGAAGACCATTGAGTGCATTCGTCATGGAAGCAGGTTCGAGATTGAGACAGGTCGCCCGGACACCCTCCCCGCAACACAGCCAGTTCGAGTGTTCACCGCGAGAGTGGTCGACGGTCAGGTCGTCATCGACGATGCAGAACAAGCAACAAAGGATGCACGATGAGCACTCTTGAAATTCGCGGATTGCACGCCGAAGTGGCGGGCAAAGAGATTCTTCGTGGGGTCGATCTCACGGTGTCATCTGGAGAGGTGCATGCGGTGATGGGGCCGAACGGCGCCGGAAAGTCGACTTTGTCGGCGGTCATCATGGGCAAGCCGGGTTACAAGGTCACGTCCGGTTCAGTGACTCTCGACGGAAACGACATCTTGGCGTTGTCCACGTGGGAGCGGGCGATTGCCGGTCTCCATCTCGTCATGCAATATCCGACTGAAGTACCAGGAGTACAGGTAGCCGATGTGTTGTCTGAGGCATTGGCAAGCCGCGGGCGTGACACCAAGGACATGGCCGCCGTCATCTCGCGTGAAGCTGCGCGCATCAATTTTGACGAAGACCTCGTGCGACGTGCGGTGAATGTGGATCTGTCGGGTGGAGAGAAGAAGCGGAACGAGACCATGCAATTGGCTGTGTTGAAGCCAAAGATCGCGATTCTCGATGAGCTCGACTCAGGCCTCGA
>SXWG01000018.1 GCA_005789925.1 Actinomycetota bacterium
ACGTTCTTTCAGGTCTTCAAGGCGACCATTCGAATCTCGATCACCGCCACGTTGCTCTGCCTTGTCGTCGGTCTGCCGGTCGCGTACCTCGCAGCGTTCAAGGTGTCAGACCGCTGGAAAGCCATCATCTTGGCTGCGGTGGTCGTACCCAGTTTCACCTCGTTTCTCATCCGCACTGTCGCGTGGCGTATACCGCTTGCACCGAACGGCACGTTGTCAAAGTGGCTCGTGGACTCGGGGTGGATTGGTTCGAACGGAATACAGATCCTCGAGACGACCACAGCGGTGCAGATCGCGATCGTCTACAACTACCTCGGGTTCATGATCCTTCCGTTGTTCGTCGCGCTTGATCGCATTGACGTCCGCATGAGGGAGGCGAGCAAAGACCTGGGTGCAGGTCGCGTGGCGACCTTCTTCTCGGTCACGCTTCCTCTAGCGGGCCCCGGAATCATCGCCGGTGTCTTGCTCACGTTCATCCCGATGTGTGGTGACTACGTGACGGCAACGGTCCTCGGTGGCGCAAAAGGCAACATGATCGGCTCGATGATCGCGTCGCAGTTCAGTGGAGCGCAGAACTGGCCACTCGGGGCGGCGATGGCGGTGTTGATGATCGGTGCCGTTTTGCTCACGCTCGCTGTCGGCGCACTCATCACGTGGTTGTTGCCTCGCGTGTTCTCGTTGGCAGCACCTCTTGCGGAAAAACTTCGCGCCACTATGTACGCGCGGTCAGCTCGGGCCGTGGCTGAAGGTGCCGCACGTCGAACTTTCTCATTCGACCCAGTCGTCGCACTGATGCGTGCGTGGACGGTGCTGGTGCTCGTCTTCCTGTTCGTGCCGATTCTGTTGGTGATTTTGCACTCGTTCAACCGCAGCACTTCCTTCACCATCTGGTCAGGTCACACGAGTCTCAAGTGGTGGTCAGAATTGTTCGACGGAGCTAGTGCCTGGGCACTCGTCATCCGCTTTGCGGTGATCATCGCGCTGGCTGTCGCACTTCGCGTCATTTTGGCTCGCGCTACCAATGTCGCCCGTCGGCGTCTCAATTGGGTTGGTCCCCTCGGCTTCGTGCTCGCTGTTGTCATGAACGGCGTCCTCACCGATTGGTACCGCGACATTTTCGACTTTGCAGGCATCGGTGACGCCATCCGCAATTCATTCATCGCGGCATTCGGCGCCACGATCATCGCTGTCATCATCGGTGGTCTCGCCGGTGTCGGTCTCGCTCGTCGACCAGGACGGTGGACGACGGTGTTCATGGCCGTCGTCTTTCTCATCTTGGTGACACCTGAGATCATGGACGCAATCGCACTCGCAACGTGGTTCCCGCGTATTCAAGACGTTCCCGTGCTCGGATATCCCTTCACCGAAGGCCTGGGTCCTTTCAACGGCGGAATCAACAAACTCTGGGTGGGTCAGTCGTTGTACGCGAGTGCGGTCGTCACGCTCATCGTGCGTGCACGCCTCGCTGGCCTTGACGAATCACTCGAGGAGGCCGCAGCTGACCTCGGTGCGACACCAGCTCGCGCGTTCCGACAAATCACCCTTCCGCTCATCTCGTCAGCACTCGTCGCTGGTGGGTTGCTCTCGTTCACTCTCTGTCTCGATAACGCAGTCATCAGTACCCTCATCAGTGAGGCTGGGTCGACCACGTTCCCCGTCGCACTACTCGGTGCGACTCGCAGCACCATCAAGCCGTTCTGGGGAGTGGGTGCGGTCATTCTCTTCGCCATCACGATGGCAGCACTTGCGTTCGTCGCTGTCGTGTTGCGGCGTTCCGGAAGTTCGTCGAGCGACATAGCGGCGACCTTGACCGGCTCCTGAGTTCTCCTCGTATCGTTGTCCTTCTGTATGGATCGCCCACGAGACAAGTCTGTTTGTGTGTCACCAGACGACTCTGGGTGGATCGCCGATGCAGTACGAGAAGCCGGCGCCTCGCTCGTGGATGCGAGCATCGCCTCAGCCGTGGTGTGGACCGATGCGCGCGATGCCGATGGGCTCGCCAGATTGCTCGATGCTCACCCTCACATCGAATGGGTGCAGGTTCCATTTGCCGGCATCGAGAAGTTCACACCGATCATCGACGATTCACGAACATGGACCTGCGGCAAAGGCGTGTACGCAGAGCCGGTTGGGGAGCATGTCATCGGTCTGGCCCTGGCTGGAATGCGCAACATCGCTGGTTACTCGCGTGAAACGACATGGTCTGGACCCAAAGGACAAAATCTTCTCGGTGCGCGCGTCACCATCGTCGGTGGCGGCGGCATCACCGAGACACTTCTGCGACTACTCGCTCCGTTCAATTGTCATGTCACGGTCGTGCGGAAGCGGGTTGACCATCTGGAAGGCGCTGACGAAGTCGTCGACATCGACCACCTGGTCGATGCACTCGCTGGGGCGGATCTTGTCGTGCTGGCCCTGTCGCTCACACCAGAGACCAAAGGTCTGATGGGTAGGCCCGAGTTCGAGGTCATGGAACCTCATGCATGGATCGTGAACGTGGCGCGTGGCAAGCACATCGTCACAGAAGATCTGGTGTGGGCGCTCGAGAATGGCATCATCGGTGGGGCAGCACTCGACGTCACCGATCCCGAGCCATTGCCGGGTGACCATCCGCTGTGGTCGCTCGCGAACTGCATCATCACCCCCCACGTCGGGAACACTCCAGAGATGGCCATTCCGTTGTTGAGCGAACGTGTGCGCGAGAACGTACGGCGATACATGAAGGGCGAGGCGCTCGTCGGACTGGTTGACCCCGGCCTTGGGTACTAAGTCCCACTACGACGTCTTGGGTGTGTCGCGACAGGCGACGCAACACGAGATTCGCAACGCGTACCGTTCATTAGCGCGCAACTTGCACCCCGACGTCGCAGATGTCGATGCAAGTACGTCATTGACGATGGCGGAAGTGAACAGAGCGTGGTCGGTGTTATCCGACCCTCGACAACGACGTGAGTACGACCGCGCGCTTGCAGGTCCGACCACGAACATCGATGAGCGAGGATCGGAGGACCGCGAGATGTTCTTCCGTGCGCCGACCACATTGACGCCACCACGATTTCCCTGGCGTGGAGCGTTGTTCTTCGCGATACTCGGCATCGTGGTGGTGCTCGTGCTCGCAGCATTTGTCGACCCCGAAGAGCCGCTGAAGCCCGACCAACTTTTGACGAGTGGCAGTTGCGTCAACATTGACACGACTCTCGCGGTACGTGAGGTCGATTGTTCAGGGCCGCACGATGCCGTGGTACGTCAACTCGTCGCATTCGATGCAAAGTGCCCGAACGGCACTGAGGCATACCGTGACAGCCAGGGCATGGGGAATGCGTGTGTCGATCGGGTGGTGACGACCACGCCGTAGGCGATGAGGGGTGGCTCGGGTATCGTTCAGCCGTCCGCAAAGGGCGCGTAGCTCAGTTGGTTAGAGCGCTACCTTCACACGGTAGAGGTCCCGGGTTCGAGTCCC
>SXWG01000223.1 GCA_005789925.1 Actinomycetota bacterium
ATGCGCCAGGGAAACGATGTCGGCACGCAGTACCGCAGTGCCATCTACTGGTCGACCGATGCTCAGCGAGTTGCCGCTGAAGCGACGCGCGATGCGTTCCAGGCACAGCTCGACAAGGCCGGTTACTCGACCATCACCACAGAGATCGCCGAGTTGGGGCCGTTCTATTACGCCGAGCCGTACCACCAGCAGTACTTGGGCAAGAACCCGAATGGTTACTGCGGAATCGGTGGGACAGGCGTCAGCTGCCCAGTCGGAGTCGTGAAGTCGTAGTCACGTTCTCGTGACTGGTGGGTCACGAATCAGATGTGACGGTGTTCGACAGTGCCATCTGCTCGGTCGTTGGACGACGGAAGAAGATGAGCATCGACAAAGCAGCAAGTGCCATGCACGCTGAGACAATCCACCACGAGATGTGGAATTGCTGAAGGTCGATGGTGGACACATCGAACGGCTGCTGAGTCTGCGCAGATTCTGTGCGGGCACCACCGATTTCGCGCAGCACTGGCGTGAGGACCGATGCCGCTGACGCGAGACCCAGTGCCGAACCAATTTGACGCGAGGTGTTGCTGAGTGCAGAACCCATCGCAAAGCGTGTGGGTGGCAGATACGCCGTCGCAGCACTTGAGATGGTGGTGATGCACAAACCAACTCCGGCTCCAGTGATGATCATGAACGGGAAGTAAGTGACCCAATAGTTCGCCGAGTCTGAGACGACGAGATTGAGTGCGGCAGTCCCGCCACCGAGGAATATGGCACCGATAGTGATGATCACATGTTGCCCGTACTTCTGTGCGAGTCGTCCGCCTGGCGCCGCGACGATGGCCGCCGTGGTGGGTCCCATGACAAATGCCAGTCCCGATCCCGCCGTGCTGTATCCCCATACGTTCTGTAGCCACTGGGTGTTCACGAAGAACATCATGAAAAATCCGATGGAGAAGAACATGCCAGCCAAGTTCGCTGCAACGACAAAAGGCAACTTGAAGAGCGAGAGATCGAGCAAGGGGTTCTCGCTCGTGTTGCAGCGCCATACGAACAATGCCAGAAGAGCGAACGCCGATCCGAAGGCGATGAGCGTGCCAGTGTCGGACCAACCCCACTCTTCAGCTTGTGTGATGCCGTAGACGATGAGACCAATGCTGGGAATGGCGAGTGCCGCTCCGATGATGTCGATGTTGTGGTGTGCAGTCGTGTCGATGCTCTCGTGCAGACTCTTTGCGCCGACGACCAACGCGAAAATACAGAACGGTACGTTGATGAAGAAGAGCCAGCGCCATCCAAAGTTGTCGACCAAAAGGCCTCCGAAAATTGGTCCTACTGCTGCTGCAAGTCCGCCGACAGCACCCCAGATGCCGAGCGCTGCGGCGCGCTTTTCAACGGGGTATTCGGGCAGGACAAGTGCAAGTGATGCTGGTGCCAGGATCGCACCGCCAATGGCCTGAAGCACGCGTGCCAAGACGAGGATGAAGGCCGACGGCGCGAACCCGCACAAGACCGATCCGATACTGAAGATTGCAAGACCTCTCAGGAAACTCTTCTTGCGGCCGTAGACATCGGCGAAACGGCCGGCTGTCAAGAGGCCTGCGGCATAGGCGATGTTGTAACCGGAAAAGATCCATGCGAGCAATTGGCGTTCGCTCTCGCCGAAGTCACCGACGATGTCACGGAAGGCGACCGTCGTGATGCTCGAGTCGAGTGACACGAGGAACGTACCGATTGAAGTGAGAGCGAGCACCTGGGGGCCACGGCCCCATGTCCGTGGATCAAGCCCCATGGTTTCCCCACCCATTTCTGCGAATGTCGTCGCCGTCTGCGTCGGCATGGCGCCCGGCCCACTTGAGAAGGCCCGGAGTCGCGGACAACTTCGCAAGAAGACCCTGCATCGGTGTTCCATCGACAGTGACGATTGCGTCTCTCGCAGAGTAGTGGGGGTCAAGAGCTATCTCGCTCATCGAAAGAATCGGGCCCGCAGCAGCTTCGGCATGTTCAAGCTCGTCCATTGCTTGCTGTTGTGTCCGCGTCGCACACCACTTCTGCATTGCTTCATGCAAGATGTCGCGGTGTTCGACACGTCCTTGGAAGGTTGCAAAGCGCTCATCACCTTCGAACCCAAGTAATGCCATCACTCGTTTCGCCACTGTGTCACTCGACGTCGACACGCCAAGAAAGTTGCCGTCTGAACACTGATACACACCACGCGGGACAGTGAATGGAATCTGTGACCCCATGCGCTGCTGCTCTTCGCCTCGAAGTGCCCACACAGAGATGAGTGGTCCCATGATCTGAAAGACGCTCTCGAGCAAGGACACGTCGACGACCTGTCCGGTCTCGGAGTGCAATGCGACCATGGTGGCGAATGCGGCGACGATGCCGGTGACTTCGTCGGTGAGCGCGATTGCGGGCAACATCGGTGGCCCATCTGGTTCTCCGCTGATGGATGCCAGACCCGACATCGATTCGGCGACCGAAGCAAAGCCTGGTCGTGAGGAATACGGACCGGTCTGCCCGAACCCGGTCACGCGTGTGATGACCAGGCGCGGGTTGATGTCGTGCAAGACGTCGGGGCCAAGACCGAGTCGCTCGAGGGTGCCAGGGCGGAAGTTCTCAATGAGCACGTTCGCGTCTTTGACGAGACGCACGAACACTGCGCGGTCTGAATCGTCTTTCAGGTCGAGAGCACTGGTGCGTTTGTTGCGGTTGACGAGTTTCCACCAGATGCCGGTCTCGTCACGCGGGTCGCGCCAACCCATGTTTCGCAGACTGTCGCCGGTGTCTGGTCGTTCGATCTTGATGACATCAGCACCGAAGTCCGCGAGGTAACGCGCACAATTCGGTCCGGCAAGAACCGTCGAGAGGTCAAGAACGCGCAGGCCGTGGAGCGGTGCGCTCGCACTCATGAGAAGGTTCAGCGATTCGGGCGGCCGCGACGCACCACGTGCGAGGTGGCCCACCAGCGTCCGCTGAAGCGCCAGTTTGTCGTTCTGCTGTTCTGAACCGTGCTGGCGACAGTCGGCTTGGGCCAGAGATGCTCGATGGCCGAGACGATGGCAGCAGCCTCTTCGGCGCTCGCAGACGAATCGACGACGATCTTCACATCTTCACCACGACGGTCTTTGCAGCGCGGTCATGCCATGTCTGCTTGC
>SXWG01000224.1 GCA_005789925.1 Actinomycetota bacterium
GAACCCGGTGATCGAGGGATCGGTGAAGTACTCAGCCACAGTGAAGGGTGAGGGCTCTGGTGGGACTCGCGGGAATGCCATCGGTCCGAGGTCCTTTTCAAGGTGACGCATGAGGGCGTCGCGGATGGTCTCGTTCAGGAGCACTCGGCCCGACACCACCATGCGGCTAATGCTGCCGTCGGCAGCCTGACGAAGTAGCAGACCCACATGAGTGACGACACCGCTGTGGTCCGTGCGCACCGGCACGGCATCGACATAAATGAGCGGGACCTGGCTGCGGACTGCGGCGATCTGTTCGGGACTCAGCCACGCAGTACGGGTGTCTGTCTGATCGCTCATTCGGGTGGAGACAGTACTACGCAGCAGTAGTACCTTGTGCGTGAAACCACCGAGAAATGGGGCAAACATGGCAATCAAAGTGGCGAAATTCCGTGACGTCGCAAACGGACTTCAGGCCGGGCAATTCGCCGTTGGTGATCGCACCAACGTCGCGACGATCGCAGACATCGACCCGATGTACAAGCAACTCATGGACAAGCCGTACGCATGCGTGATGGCAGTCATGGGTGGCGACGGACGGCCGAACCTCACACCGATGTGGTTCGACTACGACGGTGAGAAGGTTCTCGTCAACGTCGCATCACATCGCAAGAAGGTCGAGTGGATCCGCAAGACACCACAAATCACCATCGTCATCGTCAACCCGGAGAACATGTACCACTGGATGAGCATGAAGGTGTCTGTCGAGCGAGAGATTCTCGAAGACGACCCGAAGGAAGGCGCCTGGGTGACCGAGCAGCTGAACCGCATCTGGAAGAAGTACATCGGCCAGGGTGACGAATACGGTCTGCGTGACCCGTCCATCAACGAGCGACGCGTGTTGTTCGTGTGCAAGGTGGACAGCGTCGCAACCTTCGGCCAGTCCTGAGCAACACTCACTCGTGAAAGTCGCTGTCATCGGCGGCTCCCTCGGGGGCCTCACAGCGGCGCTGCTCTTGCGCGACATGGGCGCCAACGTCCATGTCTATGAACGTTCGGCGAATGAGCTCGTGCAACGTGGCGCCGGCATCGGCTTTCTTCCCGAGAGTCAGCGGTACTTGGTGTCGCGTGCAGGTGTCGCTCTCGACGACATCAGCATCGCGACGCACCACATTCGATATCTCGATCGTGCCGGAATGGTCGTGCACGACGAGCAGCACGACTATCGCTTCAGCAGCTGGAACACCGTGTATCGACAGCTATATGCATGCGTGAAGCCCGACATGTACCGACTCGGACACGAGATGGTCGACTGGCATGACGACGGCGAATCGGTGCGAGTCGATTTTCGAAATGGCACACAGATCACCGTGGACCTCGTCGTGTTCGCCGACGGCGTCAATTCACTCGCACGACAACGACTGATCCCCACGGCTACACCGAACTACGCCGGCTACGTCGCATGGCGCGGCATGGTGCATGAAAGTTCACTTTCTGAAGACACCTTCGCCATGCTGGATGATGCCATCACGTACCACGTGTATGCGAACAGCCACATTCTCGTGTACCCCATTCCGGGTGTCGACGGAGAGATCGAACGTGGAAAGCGCTTGTTCAACTTCGTCTGGTACCGCAACTACGCAGCGGGTGGCGATATCGAAAACCTCATGACCGACAAGGACGGAGCCTTACGCGAGGCCTCGATGCCGCCTGGCTCGGTGTCGGCTCGTCATGTCGACGAGATGCGTGCCGTCGCTGCTGCCCGCCTGCCCGGACCGATTGCCGACGTGGTGTGTGGATCAGAACAACCATTTGTCCAAGTCATCTACGACCTCGCCATCTCTGACATGGCCTTCGGACGAACATGCCTTCTCGGTGATGCTGCGTTCATCGCCCGTCCACATGCCGCTGCCGGCACTGCAAAGGCCGCAGATGATGCATGGTCGCTGGTCGAAAGCCTCGAAGCTCACTCCGACCTGACCAAAGCACTTCGCACGTACGAAGCCAAGCAGCTTGTCGTCGGGCGCAATCTGATGGAGCGCACGCAACGCATCGGGCGGCGCTCACAGTTCGACGGCAACTGGACACCAGGCGACCCTGAGCTCATCTTCGGATTGAAGGCTCCCGGAACATGAGCGCATCATCGTCATCAGTCGCACGTCTCATGAGCGAGATTGCCGGAGAACTGCTCGTCGGCCTCACCCTCGAACAACGAGCCGTTGCGAACCTTCCGTTCCCATCAGACGACGAACGACGAAAGTGGTTCTACACCCCCACCGATCACGGTGGACTTACACTTCACTCGCTCTCACCGGCGCAACACCGCTTGGTGATGCGTCTCCTTGACACTGGTCTCAGCCGAGCGGGCTATGTCACCGCGTCGACGATCATGGGTCTTGAGAATGTGCTTGACCAACTCGAGGGTTGGGGTGCCATGTGGAATTTCCCACGCGGTCGAGACCCGTTGCGTTACTTCTTGCGTATCTTCGGCGAACCCGGTTCTGATCAATGGGGCTGGCGCCTCGGCGGACACCACGTGTCCGTTCACTTCACCATCGTGAACGGAGAAGTGCGGTCAACCACACCGTTCTTCCTCGGCGCCGACCCGGCATCATCGCCACTTCTCGGTGGGCAACACTTGCGCCCACTCGGTGCATGTGAGGACCTGGCACGCGAGTTGATGTCGACACTCGACGGTGCCCAGCGCGACGTCGCCATCGTCTCGCCGGTACCTCCCACCGATCTTGTCGGCGCTAACCGCTCAGACATCGTCGACGGTGACGGACCGTTGCGACTTGCCAAAGTGTGGCGCAATGAATTCACCGGAGAGTTGCACGATCTCTTGGAGAAAGTGCAAGACGCCGAAGAATCGAAAATCGGGTGGACCAAGGAACATCACGATGCCCTTGTGTTCACGACTACTCCCAAAGGCTTGCCAGCGTCATCTCTCACCGTGTCGCAACAGGAAATTTTGACAGCCCTTCTGCACACGTATGTGGGGCGAATTCACGACTCACTTGCCGACGCCGAGTGGGCAAAGGTTCGTTCATCGTTCGATTCACTCCACTTTGCATGGGCAGGCAGCACCGAGTTGGGTCGCCCGCACTACTACAGGGTGCAAGGACACCGCTTGCTCGCCGAGTACGACAACACCACTCGCGACGGCACTCACGTGCACACCGTGTGGCGCGACCCTGTGGCTGATTTCGGAGCTGATGCTCTTGGTCGACACCACCGCGACGCCCACTGACGTCATGAACGCGCGTGTCAACTGACCGCCATCAGAGAAGCTTGCGGAAGAGCTTGATTTTCTTTTCTGTGTAGGGCGGATACGCCAGTGACGGATCGAGCTTCGTGCCTCGAGCGAGAACGGGCTTCATGTGTTGGAACTGACGGACACTTGTCTTGCCGTGATAGGCACCCATACCGCTCTCGCCCACTCCACCAAACGGCAGATTCGGGTTCGAGATGTGCATGATCGTGCCGTTCACCGTGACACCACCGGCCGTGGTGTTCGACAACACATGATCGACGACCTTTTTATTCTCTGCGAACACATACAACGCCAACGGATGTGGTCGTGACGCAATGAAGTCCACCGCGTCTCCGATCGACGCGACTGGCACGACCGGCAACAACGGCCCGAAGATCTCTTCGTGCATGAGCTGTGAGTCGGTGTCGACATCGACAAGAACCGTTGGTGCGATGTAGCGATCGTCCGCGACGGTCTGTCCACCGATGGCAATCTTGCCGCCCGCCATGAGCGATGAAAGACGAGCAAAATGTCGGTCGCTGACGACACGACCGAAGCTCTCACTTTGCCGCGGGTCATCACCGTAGAACTCGGTGATTGCCTTGCCGATTTCGTCGATGAATCGATCTGCCACCTTCTGGTGCACGAGCACATAGTCAGGTGCGATACAGGTTTGACCGGCATTCATCCACTTGCCCCACGCAATTCGACGGGCGGCGACACGCACATTTGCTGATTCGTCGATGACCGTCGGACTCTTGCCGCCCAACTCGAGCGTGACGGGAGTGAGATTCTTCGCTGCTGCACTCATGACCACACGACCAACCGTTCCATTACCTGTGTAGAAGATGTGGTCGAAATGCTGATCGAGAAGTGCGGTGGTCTCAGGGACTGCACCTTCCACGATGCGCACGGCGCGATCATCGAGGTACTTCGGCACCAGCCGCGCAAGTACCGCAGAGGTGGCCGACGAGACTTCAGATGGTTTCATGACCACAGCATTTCCAGCGGCAATCGCCCCGGCGACTGGCACCAGTAACAACTGGACCGGATAGTTCCACGGTGCGATGACGAGCACCACGCCGACTGGCTCTGGAATGCGGCGCGACTTCGCCGGCAACGCGACGAGCGGCGTCGACACACGCTCGGGCTTGTTCCACTTGGCGAGGTTCTTCAGCATCATCGTGATCTCACCGACGACGAATGCGATGTCGGTGATGAAACCTTCTGCCGCTGGCTTACCCAAGTCGATTCGAAGTGCCTCGAGCAGGTCGGCTTCGTTCTCCTCGAGAAGAGCGATCATCTTTTTCAGCTGGTCGCGACGCCAGTCCAAGGGTCGCGTGATTCCCGAACGGAAGGCCTCGCGAACGTCGGTGACCATTGCGGGAATCACCGACACGTCTGTCGAGGGGGTCATGTGCATCGTCATGCCGACAGTCTGGCCCTCACCACTGGGTGGCTACATACTTGGTCTCAAGAAATGCCAGAAGTCCTTCATGGGCACCCTCGCGACCAAGACCAGACGCTTTGACCCCACCAAAGGGGGCCGCAGGATCGGACACGAGACCCCTGTTCAGACCCACCATTCCCGTTTCCAACTGGCCCGCAAGACGCAATCCACGTGCCGTGTCTCCGGTGTAGAGATAACTGACCAGTCCATGTTCGACGCCATTGAACAGTTCCATCGAGCGCTCGATGTCGTCGACCACCACGATCGGGGCGACGGGTCCGAACACTTCGTCTTTCAGGATTGTCGCAGTCGGCGACACATTCGTGAGCACCGTTGCGTGGTAGCCGAATGACCCGTCGTCGGCTGCTTTGCCGCCACATTGCACGACAGCACCTTCGGCGATGGCCTGCTGCACGACCCCGACCACACGCTGGTGCTGCGCGCGCGAGACGAGTGGTCCGAGAGTGACGCCATCAGTCAGCCCGTCACCGAGCACTAATGACGACATCCGAGCGGTGAACTTGTCGACGAATTCTCCTGCGACTTTTTCGTGCACATAAAACCGGTTCGCAGCCGTGCAGGCTGCTCCCCCGTTGCGCATCTTGGCGAGCATCGCACCGTCGACTGCAGCATCGACGTCTGCATCGTCACAGACGATGAACGGTGCATTACCGCCCAACTCCATCGAGCAGTTGATGACGCGATCAGCAGCTTGCGCCAATAGCAGTGCACCGACACGGGTGCTGCCCGTGAACGACAATTTCCTGACTTTGCCACCAGCCAACATCGCAGCGACCGCTTCACCTGGTGGGTCCGGTGTCACCACGTTGACGACGCCGTCTGGCACGCCGGCACGCGCAAGAACGTCAGCGATGGCCAACGCGGTGAGTGGCGTCTCGGTCGCAGCCTTCAACACGACGGTGCACCCAGCAGCAAGGGCCGGCCCGATCTTTCGGGTTGCCATCGCTGCCGGAAAGTTCCATGGCGTGATGAGCAATGACACGCCGACTGGTTCACGAGTGACTGCGAACCAATAATCGCCGTTCGGTGCATGGCGTAGGTCGCCGTCGATGCGCACTGCCTCCTCGCTGAACCAGCGGAAAAACTCGGCTGCATAGGCCACTTCCGCCATTGCATCAGACAGCACCTTGCCGTTCTCCTGCACTATCAGTGTGGCTAGTGCCTTTTGCTCCGCCATCATCAGGTCGTAGGCGCGACGCAACATCTCGGCTCGTTGACGTGGCAGCACGCGTCGCCAAGTGATGAATGCATCATGGGCGCGGTCCACCGCGGTGAGGCAGTCTTCGAGCGAGCTGTTGTCCACATGACCGACGATGGCGCCTGTCGCCGGGTTGGATACCTCAATCTTCGTCACGGCATCAGTCTGGCATTGTGCCGAGAACATGAGAGGGCCCGGTGCTCACGCACCGGGCCCTCCACACTTCCGAGGGGGGAAGTTCTGTTGCCAGGTGTTCAGCTACCCGAACCGATGCGCGCTGCGAGCACCACCGCCTTCGTGTAGATATCTCCTGCCAGTGGCGAATATCCGATCGCTTCTGCGCTCTTCGGACCGCAGGTTCCGAGGAGATAGTTGAAGAAGTTACGAATGTTGGTGTTTGTAGTCGAAGCCTTGGTGCTTGCAAGTCCGTATGAGATAGCTGCGATTGGATACATCGTCGTCGAAGTATTGGTGTAGTTCAACGTTACGAGTCCATCTGCAGCGACCGTTGCGTAGGAGAGAGCCTCTCCGGCATTCGTAGTTGTTGGTGTTACGAATGCGCCTCCCGCATTCTTTACTGCTGCGGCCTTCACGCCAGCATTCTCACGCTCAAGCACGAAGGAGAGCTCCGCATAGGTGATCGCACCGTTGTTGTCCTTTACGTAGTTCGAGACTCCGTCGTTGCCCGATGCAGCTTGGAACGTACCATCGGTGGCCAACGTCGTCGGAATTGACTTCGTGAAGTCGTCATTCGTAACTTTCGTCCAAACAGTTGGGGCAGCGAGGTTCAAGTAGTTCAAGAAGGCATTGGTTGTTCCTGAGCCACCCGAGCGATACGCCACCTTGATTGGAGTTGCAGGCAACGTGATCGTCTTACCCGATGTCGTCGCTTCAAGACTGACTGTCGCGAGTGTCGAGGTATCGACCACAATCGAGTACGTAGTGCCTTTGACGTGCTTCACCGTGTTGACCTGCGACTTCGAGAACTTCAGCAAGCCGACATTCGATGTGACTCCTTTGGAGGTCGTACGCTTCAGAATGACGGTCTTTCCCCTGTTTGCCTTGATGGCCGCAGCCGTCATCGTCGTGGTGATCTTTGCATTAGAGCCTGCCGCCACCACGCTTACCTTCACACCTGCGATGCTCTGTGACTTCTTAGCCGGAACCGTAACTGCAGTATTGTCCGCCGCGATTGCCGGATCATTCCAGGTCTTCACGGTTCCAGAGAAGATCTTCGCAATTGTCGGAGCGGTTAGATGTATCTGATCAGTGACTCCGTCAAGACGGTATGCAACTGCGATAGGACCGCCGATGAGCGGTACGTACACGAAGTTGCTCGGCGCTCCACTCGAGTAGGCCGATTCAGATCCACCGAACTGAAACGTTCCGTTCGCAAAACTGGTCTTGCCGGTTCCCGATCCGACGGCTGAGTAGGAAATTGTGTCCTTACCAGGATTCACAGTGGTGTTACTCGCGTACAGCGATCGGCACACGTCCATGAAGTTCGCCATGAAGGTGGCGCCTCCACCAGTGATGGCTTCCGCGTGCACCGGAACTGCGCCGGCGAATCCACCAAGCATGGCAGTCGTTGCCACGATTGCGATTTTCTTACGAAGTTTCATTTCTTTCTTTCCTCCGGGTCTTTGTTGCCCAAGATGAATGTACGAAATGAACTTGACGTGAAAGATGACTTCAGTTGAACCCTGCAGTCAGATTGTGTGAACAATAAGTGAACGACACCTCAGCCGAAACGACCCTGCACATAGTCAGCAGTGCGCTTGTCTGATGGGTTACTGAACATATTCGAGGTGAGGTCAGCTTCAATGAGCTGTCCGGGGCCACCGTCAGACAAGAAGAATGCGCAGTAGTCAGACACTC
>SXWG01000225.1 GCA_005789925.1 Actinomycetota bacterium
CGTAGGGGTCGCCGATGCGGCCCATCGGGTTGCCGGCGTCGGCCATCTTTTCCATGTCGGGGTTCTGGGACATGACCCGACGAAATGCCGCACTCTTTGCACCCGGACAGACCGCGTTCACCGTGACTCCTGTCGGTGCCCACTCACGCGCAGCAGTACGCGTGAGTGTCCGCAAGGCTTCTTTCCCAACGTTGTACTCGAGCGTGCCGATGTGCGCATTCACACCGTTCAGCGAACACATGTTGACGACGCGTCCCCAGCCGCGTGCCTTCATGTGCACGAAGGAGGCTCGCATCGACCAATAGGCGGCATAGAAGGCCATGTCGAATCCGTGCTGCAGCGCTTCTGGAGTCTTCAGTTCCACCCGGGCCATGGTGCCCCCACCCCATGCATTGTTCACGAGGATGTCCATGCCACCGAAGACCTCTACCGCACGGGCAATCATCGCTTCGTTGTCGGATCGCTGACACACGTCGACACGCATGAACTCAACTCCATTCAACGATGACGCCAGTGCGTTGCCTTGGTCGACATCGATGTCGGCGATGAGCACGCGCGCTCCCTCTTCGGCAAACCGACGCACGACTCCAGCACCGATGCCATCGGCCCCACCCGTCACGACCGCAACTTTTCCCTCGATACGTCCCATGTCGCGAACACTAGTGAGCATTCTGCAGCGAATACGCTTGGAGCGTGTCCGGTTCACCTCACGTCGCAGATGCTCTCAAGGGTTTTGGGACCACGATCTTTGCCGAGATGTCCGCACTCGCCGCCTCGACGGGTGCAATCAACCTCGGCCAAGGTTTCCCAAATTATGACGGACCACAGGAGGTGCTCGAGCGGGCCGTGGAGGAGATTCGCAGCGGCAACAATCAGTACCCGCCAGGACTTGGCATGCCTGTGCTGCGCGAAGCAATAACGCGACACCAGCGACGCTTCTGGAACCTCACTTACGACGCAGACGTAGAGGTCCTCGTCACTGCTGGAGCCACCGAAGCACTTGCAGGCGCTCTCCTCGGGCTTCTGAATGACGGCGATGAGGTCGTCATGTTCGAGCCGATGTACGACAGTTACATGGCGTGCGTCGCTATGGCACGGGGCCGTGCCGTCCCAGTGCTGTTGCGCCCTCAAGCCGACGGCCGTTACGCGTTCGACGAGGCAGACCTTCGAGCGGCAATTTCGCCACGTACTCGAGTAATTCTTCTCAACACGCCACACAACCCCACCGGCACGGTGTTCACGCGAAACGAACTCGAATGTGTCGCCTCGCTCGCCCATGAACATGATCTGGTGGTGATCAGCGATGAAGTGTACGAACACCTCGTGTTCGACGGAGCATCACATATTCCCATCGCCACTCTCGAAGAAATGAGAGAACGCACGATCACGATTTCGTCTGGAGGCAAGACCTTCAACACCACCGGATGGAAAATCGGTTGGGCCTGCGCGCCAGCCCCACTTCTTGACGCGGTCCGCACGGCCAAGCAATTCCTCACCTATGTGAACGGCGCACCGTTTCAGCCGGCGATCGCAGCCGGCCTCGACTTGCCTGACGCGTGTTACAACAACGTCGCCGATGACCTGCGGCGCAAACGAGATCTTCTCTTGGAGGGCCTCCGGCATGCTGGATTCACCACGTACAAACCAGAAGGGACCTACTTCATCACGACGGATATTCGACCTCTAGACCCACACGGTGACGGGGTGTCGTTTTGTCGACAACTTCCCCACACGCACGGAGTGGTCGCGATTCCGAACGGCGTCTTCTACTCAGCCGAGCATGCAAATGAAGGACGCCATCTAGTGCGCTTTGCGTTCTGCAAGACAGAGGAGTTGCTGAATGAAGCAGTCGAACGCCTGTGCGCAGGTGCACGATGAGAATTGCTGCAATTCAGCATGACATCGTGTGGGCCGACCGCGAGGCGAACTTCGTGCGACTCGAACCCATGATCTCTCGGGCCGTGAGCGACGGTGCGATATTCATCGTTCTCAGTGAGATGTTCTCGACAGGTTTCGTAGTTGACGACCAGAACATCGGAGAACCAACGGGCGGACCGTCGAGTGAGTTTCTGAGCACACAAGCGACTCGCCACGGAGTATGGATTGGTGGAAGTTGCCCAGAGCTTGGTGATGACGATGCGCGACCCTACAACTCATTCGTGCTCGCAGCACCCGACGGCACGCAACACCGGTATCGCAAGATTCATCCGTTCACGTACGGAAACGAACATCTTCATTTCAGGGCTGGCGATTCGTTCGTCACCGTTGACGTCGACGATCTTCGAATCTCTCTTTTTGTCTGCTACGACCTTCGATTCGCAGATGAGTTCTGGGGCCTCGCACCTGACACTGATCTGTACGTGGTGCCGGCGAACTGGCCAACATCGCGCCAAGAGCACTGGCTGGCACTGCTCAAAGCTCGTGCTATCGAGAATCAGGCGTACGTCGTGGGTTGCAACAGAGTCGGCAACGGGGGTGGCCTCACGTACAGTGGCGCCAGTCGCATCTTCTCTCCCCTCGGCGACACCCTCGATAGCGCCGACGCAAGCGAGGCCATCATCGTTGCCGATGTCACCGCACAACACGTGCGTGACGTGCGAGCGAAGTATCCGTTCCTCAGAGACCGACGTAGCGGCGCGGACTGAGTCAACCGTGCTCTTCGGCCCCAATGAACTGCTGCCTTTTGACGGCAGTGCCATCTTCACACCTGATTTTCTGAATGCGGAAACTGCCGGGCAAATGTTCAGAGACATCCAAGCCACCACACCGTGGGAGTCAGTCGAGTTGACCATGTTCGGCCGTCGGGTGAATGAACCACGATTGTCGGCATGGGTCAACGAAGACGGACGTCCGTATGTGTATTCCGGCACCTCGCGACACGCACATCGGTTCAATCCAGCGCTCGACGACCTCCGACGGC
>SXWG01000019.1 GCA_005789925.1 Actinomycetota bacterium
GCTCGTGGTTGGGCCGACATCATCGTGCAAAAGCACCGCTCTGGTCCCATCGGTACAAGAAAACTCGTCTTCCAAGGCCCGTACACCAAGTTCGACAACGCCGCCCGCGAGATGTAACGAGCGCCGTTAGGCTCGGCTCTCGTGACGCACACGCCCGAGCTCGGCACATTGGCAGTTGTCGTACCGGCACTCAACGAAGAATCAGCCATTGCCGAGTTCATCTCTGAGGCGCAATCGCAGTTGCTTCCTGTTGGTGGTCTCACACGGCTGACACTCATCGTCGTCGACGACGGATCGACCGACTCGACGGCTGATGTCGTGAAGGACCTTGCTGCCAAACATCGCAGCGATGCATTTCGTGTCGAGCTTGTGCGATTCACACGCAACTTTGGGAAAGACGCTGCTGTGTATGCCGGCGTCCAGCGTGCAGTTGAAGTGGCCGCACATGTCGGTGTCATGGACGCAGACCTGCAGCACCCAATGCACGTGATGGCGCGCATGGCCAAGATCGCGATCAGCGGTGAAGAGCACGTTGTCGGCGTCATGACATTCCCCACGCAAAAGCCGTGGTACTCGGCTTTCAAGAAGCTGCTTCACACTCTGCGAGAAGTTGCAAGTGACGGTGCCACAGAGCCACAAGGTGTGGGTGACTTTCGCGTGTTCTCCCGTCGTATCGCGCTTGAGTTCTTGCAATTGCACGAACGTGCTCGGTTCACTCGGGGCATGTTCTCGTATCTGGGATATCCCGCAACGCTCGTTAACTTCGAGGTCGAACCACGCCGAGGGGGCAATGGCACTCGGTGGCCGCTGTACAAACTCATCTCGTCGGCCATCACCGCACTCGCATCACAAGGCACTGGTTTGCTCGCTCGTCTCGTCACCTGGTCAGCGGTGCTCATGGTCGGCTCGTTCGTCATTGCTGTCGTCGCAGCCGTGTTCATGTTGGTGTCAGGTGACCTGTCAGGCCCGATGTTGTTGCTGGTGGTGCTCGTCGGCCTTCAGGCGGTGCACCTTCTGTTCTCGATCTTAATCGCTTCGCACGCGACGTTCACGTTGCGCGAGACACAACAACGCCCCGCGTACATCGTGCGCGAGACACTCACTGACGAGAGCTAGCCACCGTTCGTCGGTGGATGCACCGTCACCTTTGCGTCTTTGTCCATCGCAGGTGACGGGTCTTTCATCAGACGTAAAGCGTCGCTTCGTTCGGTGTCCGTGAAGTCACGAAGATCGTGACAGAACTCGACGGTGTTGCCGTCGGGGTCGAGGGTGTAGATGCTGATGCAGAACTCATGGTCGACCTCTGCGACCATGTGGCCGAGCGAACACCACGTGGCGCGGCGCTCGTCAAGGAATGCGCGCGTTGGTGCGTTGTATGCGAAGTGGTTGACCCACCCAGGCAATCCCACCGCCTCATTCAGGTTGGTCGTTACATCAGCGAACTGCTTGTCATGCAATTCCCAGAACGCAATCATGCCGTCAGACCCGGTGTCGTAGAAGTAGTGCTTCGACCATCCGTCGGGTGAACCCGGAACAGGTGCGACCACAGTCTTCACGAGCGAGAATCCCATTGCCTCGGTGTAGAAGCGATGAGTCGCTGCGATGTCGCGCGTGGCCAGTGCGACGTGGTGAAAACCCATAATTCAAAGTCTGACACGGGACTCGTCGGGGCAGCCACGGGAAAGCCACAATGGAGGGGTGTTCCTTGGTGAAAACCTCATCACATGGTTGGTACTCGCGCTCGGCGGAGCACTTGCGGTGGGGAATGTGCTCGCGTTGGTGAAGCCTCCGGCACAGCAGAGCGACGCCGAGAATCTCGCCAAAGCGCCGGTCACTCGAACATTGGTGATGGCAATTATCGGCGCCATCGCTGCCGTCTGGGCCTTCGTCAGTTTGGTCGCGGGCTAGGGTTCGCACTCGTGATCTTGTCGGATAGAGACCTACGTGCCGAGTTGTCGGCTGGTCGTATCATCATCGAACCATTCGACGACAAATGTGTGCAGCCGTCATCCATCGACGTGAAGGTGTCGAATCTGTTCCGTGTGTTCCGAAACCACACCGCCGGTGTGATCGACGTGAAGAAGGACATGACCGACCTCACCGAAATGGTCGAGATCCCGATGGACGGCGTGTTCATGCTCCACCCGGGCGAATTCGTGCTCGGCTCCACGCTCGAGCGTGTGGCTGTCCCACACGATCTCGTCGCACGTATCGAAGGCAAGAGCTCGCTCGGTCGGCTGGGGCTTCTCATCCACTCGACGGCCGGGTTCATCGACGCCGGTTTTGACGGTCACGTGACTCTCGAGTTGGCGAACGTCGCCAACCTTCCGATCACGTTGTATCCGGGCATGAAGGTCGGTCAGATCTCTTTCATGAAGATGACGTCATCTGCTGAGAACCCATACGGGCAAGGTGCGCGTGGGTCGAAGTATCAAGGGCAGCGCGGTCCGACACCGAGCCGTTACTTCGAGAACTTCAACCAGTAATTGCCGAGTTGTCGGTGCGGGCCACCGATGGCAGCCCGCACCAGAGATCAGCCCTTCTTCTTCGGAACCGTCGTACGTGGCGGAGCCGTGGGAGTTGTCGGCTTCTTGATGTTTGATGATTGATTTGCGACCGTCGTGGTCGTCGCAACAGAGGTAGTCGTCGACGCGGGAACAGTTGTAGTTGTGGTCGGTGCAATCGTTGTCGTGGTTGTTGGTGCGAATATCGTTGTCGTGACGACCGGCTTGTCGTCACTATCGTCGTCACGCGACTTCTTCACCGTCACGATTGCCGGGTTGCTAGCTGCGCTCTCGAGATCACCAGCGAATGCAGTCAACCAGCAACGCTGTGCGACGACAGGAGTGAAGTCAATGTTGACGGTGGCCTTGTCCTCGCGTAGTCGTTGAACTTGGGCAGATGCAAACTCGAAGCTCTTCTCCACTCGAGCGTTTACACCAAGTGCCAAGCGCGAGCAATCCATGCGATAAGACTCAGCTGACGCGTCGTCTTCCCACATCGCCACGATGCCGGTGGTGCCGAGACGTGCAGAGAATTCTTTCGGTTGAGCCACAGAGCACCTCACGCTGCTCGGTGGTGATACGGTCGAGCACCTCGCTCAGACGAGCGAGGTCGGGGCTCTCGACAAGCGGTCCGCCGGTGGTCGCAACGTCGTCTTCATCGAGCAGTTCAACTTCGACAGGTCGACGGGCACGCTTGCGAGCGTCATTGAGCGCTCGATTGCGGGCCACGGAGAATGCCCACGGGCGAAATTCGACGGGTGAGCCACGGAACTTTTTGACGTCGCGCACCAGCTGCATCATTGTCTCGCCGAGTGCGTCATCGGGAGAATCCGCACCAAGACGGGCTATGTACGAACGCAGGTCGCCGGCGAGCATGTCATAGGCATCGGTCCATGCTGCATCGTTCCCCCGCCGCATCGCGTCGAGCAACTCACCATTGAACTGTGATCGCACCGGCGACACCGTACAGACAACCACCAAGGAATGTGCATCGGGTAACTAGAGCGGGTGACGGGAATCGAACCCGCATTCTCAGCTTGGGAAGCTGATGTTCTGCCATTGAACTACACCCGCAGAACGAGTCCTCAGGATACTGGTGCTGGCTATTGACCAATCACAGATCTGACGCATCAGGACAGCGAAGAAAATCTGGACCAGTGTCTCCTGGGCACAACTTCGGGTTCATCGGAGCAAAGAGACCGTCACGGTTTTCCCAACCGGGCACTACCCATGCATGCAGCATCCAGAAGTCACCACCGGCGATAAACGAACCATCGCACTTGTCTGGTCTGGGCGTGCGCTCACCAACGACCCAACCTTTCAATGTCACGCACAACCCGGTGTGTCGGTGCCACTCATCTGTCTCGCCAGTGAAACCAACTGGACGTTCTGATGACTGCAGTGCATATGAGTAACCAACAAACACGGGTGGTGTCTGTTCGTGATTGAACAAGATCATCGATGGCGTGTCAGGTGCGAACGGTTTGCGAATTTGTGACCATTTCACCCAGTGAGTTCCTATGCCCGGAGATGTCGCGGTGGCGAGCACATATCCGGCTGCTTGTGCTTTCTCGATCGTGTCAACATCGGGTATTGCTGACTGCGCGAGTTTGACCTCGGCGTCGAGCATGTCCTGATCGGATGCAGACACGGTCGCCGTTGTATGACTCATGTCGTGGTGTGAGCGTTCGCCTTCAGGTGGTGGACCAGCGTTGGTCTGACCAAGCGAGACAA
>SXWG01000226.1 GCA_005789925.1 Actinomycetota bacterium
CAGAACGGCAACAACATGAGCGACATCGTCGTTCCGTACTTGTTCAACTCACTGTTGTTCTCCCACAGCGCTCGCCCGCACCCATGGGACGGGTCATCACCGAGCTCTTGCATCGTCTGCACGATGTCGTGGTATTCGCCATAGGCGGCTTTGCCTTCGTATCCTTCGAAGTTCCAACGAGCCCAGCCATCAGAGAACGCGCGCGACGCTGGCACGGAAAGTGGTCCCCACGAGTAATGCGTGCGGCCGTTCTTCGACTCGACTTTGCCGCCGGGCAATTGCTCAAAACGGAACCCGAGAACGACGAGACAGAACAATGCGCTGACACCGAGCAGTGCTGTTCCCGCATTCACTGGAAGACCGATCACCGGCATGTTCGTGTCGCCGTCGTTTCGCGCTCGACGTTCCAGAACAAAGGAACGGTGCACGAAAGATGCCACCTCGTACACACCGATCAGCGCGAGCATGAATCGCAACAGATAGACGAACGGCAACAAACGTGGATTCCACAGCAAACCGATGACGGGCAATTGACGCTGTGCGACATTGACGCCGATCATGAGGATGATCACATAGACACCCATCCAGATGCCGAGAAACCTTCGACGCAACAATGATCCGATGAATCCGGCAACGGCAAGGGCGAGGATGACGATGTCCCATGCGATCGGCAGCGGAAAGAACATCGTCCACAACGATTCGTTCGGCCCCGCTGGTTTCGGCTCGTATTTCATGTCGGTCATGAATGCATGACCGCCAAGAAATGGCACCACCCAGAACGCCGACAACAGCACGGCGCAGGACATCGTCGTCAATCCGTACCTAAACCTTTGACGATCCATGCGCATGAGCCACATGATCACGAGGCCACCGAACACGAAGATGAGGACGATGCCGTGACACAACGCTGACAAAGCAATCGACACTGCAGCCCACGCCCTGTACTGACCCGTCTCAAGTCCGCGCGCGAACAATCCGAACGAGACGAGCGCGAACGCCAAAGCGAGTGAGAACGAATACTCGCCCGCCATCGTCGAGGCGATGTTGCCCCCGTAAATGGTGAAGCTCTCGTCGTACAAGAACATGGTGGCGCCGATCGCCATCAGTTCGGGTAACGGTGATGCCAACCGTGCGAGTCGGCCCATCAGCCATGCGCAGAACGGAAAAGCGACGAGACCTGCGACGACGACGATCTTGAACGCGATTCCGTACGGAACGACGAGATCGACGAGGACGACCATGAGCGCCGGAACAACCATGTAAAAGCGATACGCAGGAAATCCGGCGTACCAGTCCATGCTCCAACCGTTCACGCGCCAGTGCGGCAACAACACATCACGCAGATATGCAGGGCCCCACACGTGTGCCCCCATATCTCCACCGGTCGGCGTGTTGTCTCGCAGAATCAACTCAGGGTGCAAAGTTCCCAGCACCAAGAGAGTCGCACCGACCACTACCGCAGTGGTCATCATTGAACGCCAGGTGTCGGACCGGACGTTCACGTGAGCGCCACCAACACGAGACCTGTCGCGTTGAACGCCATATGAGTGATGATATTCATGCCGAGCGAGTCATTTCGGTCGAACACCCAACCAAGGACAATTGCGAAAGCGAACAGTCCGACGAATTCGACTGGAACGAAGTGAATCGCAGCGAACCACGCTGCGACGATCACCAACGCACGGGATGTGCCGAGCGCCGCCTCGATGGACCGTTGCAGCATGCCTCGATAGACGATCTCCTCGACCAGTGGTGCGCCGACGACCACGATAAGCACCAAGACGATCATCCACGCTCCGTTTGCGTTGTCGACAAGATCAGTGGCGCGCTTCTCGACCTTCTCTGGTGCGAATGAGTCAGGAAAGAGCAGACGGAGAGGCAGCATCACGACCGGCACGAGAATCAATTGCGAGACGATTCCGAGGGGCATACCGAGAAGGTCACGTGACGAAAATCGGATCCGCATCGCTGCAATCAGCGGTTGTTCAGTGTGCCGACGACAGAGGCGCGCCACTCCCCACAACGAGATGGACCATGTGATTGCCGACACCAACGCCAGAACCCAGACTTGTTGTTCGCTGACGTCGACATCGCCCTGACCGACGAGAACGATGGCAAGTGGGGCCGCAATGTTGCCGGCAAGAAAGCAGGCGAACCAGGTCGCTACCGCAGAACGCGCCGGAATCACGACGACAGTGTCTCAGCCAGCGAGACGAGTTGCGCCGTCCGCATAGGTGCGGTGGCGGCGATCCTCGAGTCTCCAGCCAGACGGAGGCTTCAAGCGACGTGCGTGTTGGTCACACAGGTCGTAGGAGTGCGGCTCGCGCTCTGGTGTCAGGTCGTCGAGCCACACCAATGAGCGCGCATACTGGTACGACAACGTCAATTCAGCTTCATTCGCGCATCCGCTTCTTGAGCAATGACGTGCCATGTGGACAAAGGTACTTGTTCGCACAAATGCTGTGTGTGATGCCATTTTTGACACACCATCGACCTGTTCGGTGCTCGCCAAGACAACCGAGAGTGTGCAGCCGTAGGCTGACGGCCATGAGCGAGATTCCTCCCCCGCCGCCCCCACCGCCACCGCCGTCGAACAAACGCGGTGGTCAAAATCCGTTCATGAAGAGTCGCGCGCCGCGTCAGGACAAGTCGCCCACCGACCCTCAAGCGCCTCGCCCGATGCCTCGCTGGGCCATCTGGGTCGTCATCGCCGCTCTCGTCATGCTCGCGTTCAGCAGCCGTCTGTGGACCACCCCGACCGGCGAAAAGTTGAGCTACACCGAGTTCTTGGCTCTCGTCGACGACGGAAAGATCGCTGACCTCACCATCAACAACGCCACCAACATCA
>SXWG01000227.1 GCA_005789925.1 Actinomycetota bacterium
ACTTCCCCGCGAACGAACGCAGCGCCTACACGGCCGCCGCGATCATCTTGGCAGCTGATGCCATCGCCATGCCCTCCACTGCATCTTCGATTTTCACGTCAGCAGTGAAGCGCAAGAACGCACACATCGACATTCCTGTCATCTGACGCACCCCCTCGGACGAGGGTTTCGTGCGCGAGTTCTCTACACGCGTCGCAGAACGCGCAATGATCCGGCGACAGATTCCTCGACGAACAGCCCGCTGTTGATCGCTGGGAGGAAGATGTTCTCGTACGGTGGCCGTCCACCATCAGCTGGGTCAGGAAACACGTCATGGATCGCGAGCACGCCACCAACTGCGACATGTGGTGTCCAACCAAGGTAGTCACGTGTGGCTGGTTCGACGCCATGTCCCCCGTCAATGAAGAGAAATACGAGCTTCGTCGACCACGTTTGTGAGATGGTCCATGAGTCACCGACCATCGTGACGACACTGTCAGTCAGGCCTGCGCCGAGAATGGTGCGACGAAAGTGCGGCAACGTGTCGATACGGCCCGTGTGTTCATCGACAAGTGACGCATCGTGCCACTCCCATCCCGGTTGATTCTCTTCACTGCCGAAGTGATGGTCAATTGCAAAGAGTGTTCGTCCGGCCTCACGGGCTGCACCACCGAGCCACACTGTCGACCGTCCACAGTACGAACCTACTTCCACGAATGGAAGTGTCGGCACGGATGATGCTGCAGACAATGCAGCGTCGAACAGCGCATCACCTTCGTGTTCGGGCATGAAACCCTTCGCTGCAAGTGCGTGCGCGCGCAAAGTCGGAGCAAGAGGCACGCATCGACCCTACTATGGGTGCGTGAAAGCCGCTCTGGACGAACTCCTTCGTTTGCTCGATCTCGAAGCTATCGAAGTCAATATTTTCCGTGGCTCCTCTGCCGACGAAAACCGTCAGCGTGTGTTTGGTGGACAAGTCGCTGGCCAAGCGCTCGTCGCCGCAGTGAGAACTGTCGACGAACCTGCTCGCCAAGTTCATTCACTGCACGGCTACTTCCTTCGCCCAGGTGACCCCTCCATTCCGATTCTGTACGAAGTTGAACGAATCCGTGACGGGCGCAGCTTCACCACTCGACGAGTGATGGCCGTGCAACACGGTGAAGTCATCTTCAACCTCACTGCGAGCTTTCACGCTCCCGAACCTGGTCTCGAACACCAGATCACCGCATCGACTGACATTCCCTCGCCTGAATCACTCCCCGACTTCCGAGAGCGCATGAAGCCTTACAAGGACATGTTGGGCGATGAATACGACCGACCCCGACCAATTGACCTTCGCTATGTCGACGCCGACCCCATGGCACGGCGTGGCACATCGGCACCAGGTCAACGTGTCTGGTGGAAGACCGTCGATTCCTTGCCAGACGATCCCGTGCTGCACGCCTGTATCGCGACCTACGCAAGCGACATGACGTTGCTCGACACCACATTGTTGCCCCACGGCCTTGGTTGGGGTGACGCCAACGTGCAAATGGCGAGCCTTGACCATGCGATGTGGTTCCATCGACCATTCCGCGCAGACGATTGGTTGTTGTACGACCAATGGGCCATCAGCACGTCCAACTCGCGCGGACTTGCGGGTGGCTCCATCTACACACGCTCCGGTGACCTTGCAGTCACAGTTGTGCAAGAAGGCCTCATTCGCGTCAAGAAGTCATGACCATGAGCAAGTCACGCCTTCGACTCGTGTCAATCGCGGCCGTGGTCATCACCACTGCATTCAGCATCGGTGTGTCAAACGCTGCCGACCATCCGTCACGAGTCGCCACAAACGCACCTGAGACACAAAAGCGCACTGCACTTGCAGTGAAGGATCCAGTTTCTGTGGTGGAACGCCGGGCATCTGATGCGTTCGTCTACGTGGTGCAGCGTCAAGGCCAGGTACTCCGATGGACAAAGGGCACCAAGAAGACCACTCGCGTGCTCGACGTCTCCTCTCTCACGACGACCGATTCTGAGCGCGGCTTGCTGGGCCTCACATTCATCGGCGACAAGGCGTACATCAACCACACGAACAAAGACGGTGACACCGTAATCGCCGAGTATGCGGTACGTGCCGATGGGCGTTTCATCGCCAGTTCACGACGCGTGATCATGACTATCGACCAGCCGTATTCGAACCACAACGGCGGTGACGTCGTCACCGGTCCAGACGGCATGTTGTACATCGGCATGGGTGATGGTGGCAGTGGCGACGATCCTGAACGACGTGCGCTCAACACCAAGGAATTGCTCGGAAAGATGTTGCGCATCGACCCTCGCGGAAGTGATGCACGGCCATACAGCGTGCCAAAAGACAACCCGCTCATCAGCACAAAGGGCGCGAAGCCCGAGATCTGGTCACTCGGCTTGCGTAATCCTTGGCGCTACTCCTTCGATGACGATGGGAATCTGTGGGTCGCAGACGTCGGACAAAGCAAGTGGGAAGAAGTATCAGTCGCACCTGCCAAGAAAGATGGTGCCGGATCAGTCATCCCCGGCGGCCGTGGCACGAATTTCGGATGGCCCGCATACGAAGGACCAGATCGGTACAAGACAGACCAGCAAGCGCGCAATGTACTGCGTCCAATCCACTCGTACAAACACGGCGACGACGGATGTTCCATCAGTGGTGGCGTTCGAGTGTCCCGCAACCACCCGCAAACTGCTCTCCAGGGCTGGTACCTCTACAGTGACTACTGCTCGGGGAGGCTGGTCGGTCTTGAACTAAACGGCTTGAAACTCGTTTCCACGCATGACCTTGTCGACGGGCTGGGGAACGCAGTGTCGGTCGACCAGACATCCACCGGCATCTATGTGTCGAGCCTGGACGACAAGGTTTACGAGATCGTCACGTCGTGAGTTCCTCGCACCGTCAGCGGTGCGAACCCATGAACATTCCGCGCAACGCCTGATAGTTCTCGATGCAGTGACCTGCACCAAGCACCACCGCTTCAAGGGGCTGTGGCGACATGCGCACTGGCACTGATGTCTCTCGCGAGATTCGCTCGGCAAGACCGCGAAGCATGCCTCCACCACCGACCAAGTACATACCGCGGGCGAGAAAGTCTTGAGCCAACTCGGGTGGCGCTTTCGACAGACAGCGTTTCACGGACAACACCATGGAGGCAACAGGTTCGTCGATTGCGAAGCGAACCTCTTCGGCGGTGAGCCGGATGGTCTTCGGAAGACCCGACACCAAGTCGCGACCACGAATGTCTGCACTTCGCTCGTCGCCCACCGGGTCTGCGGAACCGATCTGAATTTTGATCTCCTCCGCTGTGCGCTCACCGATCGCCACACCGTGCTCACGTCGCACGTAGTTCTGAATGGCGGCGTCAATGTCGAAACTGCCGACACGGACTGCTTCGAGTGCCACGATTCCGCCGAGGCTGATTACCGCCGTCTCTGTCGTGCCACCACCGATGTCGATGACCATGTTGCCCACTGGCTCGTCGATCGGAAGGTTCGCACCGATCGCAGCGGCCATCGGCTGTTCGATGAGTTGGGCGTCGGATGCTCCGGCTCGGCGAGCAGCATCTGTAACGGCGCGACGTTCCACTTCAGTGATGGCTGAGGGAACGCATATGACGACTTTGGGCCGCGTGAATCGTGACACGCCGACGCGTTGCAACAACTGTCGGATCATGCGTTCGGTGATGTCGAAGTCGGTGATGGCACCACCACGTAGTGGTCGCACAGCGACGATGTAGCTCGGTGTGCGACCGATCATGTCCCATGCGTCGTGGCCGGTCGCGAGCACCTCGCCATTCCGGCGATTGACCGCAATGACAGATGGCTCGTTCAGAACGATGCCACGCCCTTTTATGTAGACAAGTGTGTTTGCCGTGCCGAGGTCGATTGCGAGGTCACGCGCCATCAGAAGTACCGACCGTCGCCCTGAGTCGAGTTGCCGTGAGACATCGACTCGTGACGCGCCTCAGGCGAGAGCGCATCGATGTGACGGCGAAATGACGCGATGCTGTCATCGATGCGGCTGGCGCGATGGTCGAGGTACACGAGCACGAGCAACACCGATCCGCACCCGGCGGCGAGCACGGCGAACACCCACGCCACCAATCCCATCGCAATCATTGTGGCACCGTTGGTACTGAGTTCGGCGGAACGATCGACTGAGCGCCGGTACCCCACTCTTCGCCGCCTTCCCAATGTTCTTTCTTCCAGATGGGAGCAGACGACTTCAGAGCGTCGATGGCGTAGCGCGCGGCGGCAAATGCCTCGGGTCGATGTGGGGCTGAGACAACAGCAAGGACCGACGACTCACCGAGAGCGAGCCAACCAAGGCGATGCAGCAGAACGATGCGACCCACGTCAGGCCAGCGACGACGAGTTTCCTCTGCGATCTCGCCGAACACGGCGACGACACGCTCTTCGAAAGCCTCATAGGTGAGCGCTTCGACGTCGCTTCGACCCTCGGCATTGTCACGCACCGTGCC
>SXWG01000228.1 GCA_005789925.1 Actinomycetota bacterium
ATCGTTCCGTCGCCCGAACACGCCTCGCAGCGACCACCTTGGACATTGAAGCTGAACCGTCCAGGCTGATATCCGCGTACCTTCGCTTCGGGGGTGGCGGCGAACAGCTTCCGAATGTTGTCAAAGACGCCGGTGTATGTCGCAGGGTTCGATCGCGGCGTGCGACCAATCGGCGACTGGTCCATGTCAATGACCTTGTCCAGCTGATCGATACCGTCAACGGCCTTGTGGCGTCCTGGCGCATCCTTGCTCTTGTAGATGCGCTGCATGAGAGCGGGCAACAAGATGTCTCGGATGAGCGTGCTCTTTCCACTTCCCGACACTCCGGTCACAGCCACGAAACAGCCCAGAGGAATCTCCACATCGACGTTCTTAAGGTTGTGTTCGCGCGCCCCACGAATGCGCAACGAGTCTCGGCCGGGCTCACGCCGCGTAACCGGGACCGGAATAGATGTCTTTCCACTGATGTAGCGACCAGTGACCGACTCGGACGCCTTCACAATGCCCTTCACCGGTCCGCTATACACCACTTCGCCGCCGTGTTCGCCCGCACCCGGACCGATATCGACGATCCAATCGCTCTCTTTGATGGTCTCTTCATCATGCTCGACAACGATGACTGTGTTGCCAAGATCTCGAAGTCGCAGCAGTGTCTCGATGAGCCGTCGGTTGTCGCGTTGATGAAGCCCGATCGAAGGCTCGTCGAGGACATACAGCGTGCCGACGAGACCGCTACCAATTTGGCTCGCCAACCGAATGCGCTGTGCTTCCCCTCCGGCGAGTGTTCCCGCAGATCGGGACAGTGTCAGATAATCGAGACCGACATCCAAGAGGAAGCCGAGTCTCGCATTGATCTCTTTCGTGACACGTTCGGCGATCATCGTCTCGCGATCGGTGAGCTGCACAGTTGACAAAAACTTGGCGGCATTACCGATGGACATTTCACACACATCTGAAATGCTTCGACCACCAATGGTCACAGCGAGAGTGGACGGCTTGAGACGGGCCCCGTTGCACGATGGGCACGGCACCTCGCGCATGTACGACTCGTATTGTTCCCGAGTCCAATCACTCTCTGCTTCCTCGTGGCGGCGCTTAATCCAAGGAATGACGCCTTCGTAGGTCGTCGAGTACTGGCGTGTGCGACCGTAACGATTGCGGTACTTCACCAACACTGCACCATCGACCCCATTCAGCACAAGCTTCTGGTGCTTCGCAGAGAGTTTGCTCCACTTCTTGTCGAGGTCAATGTCGTGTTCGTCTGCCACGGAAGCGAGCATGCGGGTGAAAAATTGCGTGTGTGCTGAACGCCACGGAGCGATTGCGCCTTCACTCAAGGACATGTCGGGGTCTGGGATGACGAGGTCGGCGTCGACTTCGTACTTCGTCCCGAGACCATCACATGTCTCGCATGCGCCGAAGGGCGAGTTGAACGAAAAAGTGCGGGGTTCCAGTTCATCGAAACTCGATCCGCACTTCGGACATGCCATGTGTTGGCTGAAAGTGAGGACCTCACTGTCGCCCTCACCATCAGGCATGAGTTCGATTTCGGCGACTCCTTCAGCGAGACGGAGGGCTGTCTCGAGCGAATCGGTCAGACGCCGGCCGATCTCACCTCGGCGAACAAGTCGGTCCACGACGACTTCGATGGTGTGTTGCTCATAGCGAGCGAGTCTCTGGTCTTGCTTCAGGAATTCTCCGATGTCGACGGTCTCCCCATCGATTCGCGCACGAGAGAAACCTTGCCCCGAGAGCTCTTGCAGCAACGTGTCGTACTCACCCTTTCGCGCCTTCACGACCGGTGCCAACACCTGGAACCTGGTGCCCTCAGGAAGGTCAAGAATGCGGTCCACGATCTGTTGAGGCGTCTGTCTCTGCAGCCTTGTTCCGTCGTTCGCGCAGTGCTGAATTCCGATACGCGCGAAGAGAAGTCGCAGATAGTCGTAGACCTCAGTGATGGTTCCCACTGTCGAGCGAGGGTTGCGCGACCCTGACTTCTGGTCGATAGAGATAGCTGGCGACAGACCTTCGATGAGGTCGACGTCAGGTTTGTCCATCTGACCCAAGAACTGGCGTGCGTACGCCGAGAGGCTCTCTACATATCGGCGTTGACCCTCGGCATAAATGGTGTCAAAGGCCAGGCTGCTCTTCCCGGAGCCAGAGAGCCCGGTGAAGACGATGAGTTTGTCGCGCGGAAGTTCGACACTGATGTTCTTGAGGTTGTGCTCTCGCGCACCTCGAACGACAATCTTATCCGCCACGGATGAAAGGCTACCGACGCCTCATCGCGCATCACGAAGTTCGCGCCGTAGTTCTCGTATTTCGTCACGAAGTCGCGCCGCATATTCAAAGCGCAGGTCCGTGGCGGCCTCGTGCATTTCTTCTTCCAATGTCTGGACCAGTCGTGCCAGTTCCTGTTGTGGAAGCGATTTGATCTCCCGATCGACCTTGTCTCGTTCCCTGTTCTTCCTCTGACCTTTTCCAGGATGCGGGGCTCCGTTATCTGGTCGTAGCAACGACAGGATGTCCCCCACCGCTTTGCGGATTGTCTGCGGATTGATGCCGTGCTCGAGGTTGTAGCCGATCTGCATCTCACGACGACGCTTGGTCTCGGCGATTGCACGCTCCATC
>SXWG01000229.1 GCA_005789925.1 Actinomycetota bacterium
AGCGGGGTTAACACCTGCCATTGGCTCATCGAGCATCACCATCTCGGGTTCGACCATGAGCGCACGCGCCATCTCGAGCAACTTTCGCTGACCACCCGACAAGCCACCCGCTAGTTCGTCACGCATGTGAGCCAAATTGAACCGTGCGAGCAACTCTTCGGCGCGAGCAGTGATCTCGGCCTCCTGCCCGCGCCACAGCGGCGCGATGAGACCGCGGAAGATGTTCTCGCCCTTCTGGTGTGCCGCACCGAGACGCATGTTCTCGATGACGCTCATTCGCGACAATGCCTTCGTCAACTGGAACGTTCGCACCATGCCGAGACGCGCGACCTTGTGTGCCGCCATACCATCGAGACGTTGACCGTTGAACATCGAAGTGCCACTGTCGGGGGCGTCGAAGCCGGTCAGCAAGTTGAAGAATGTGGTCTTACCGGCTCCGTTTGGGCCGATGAGCGCGGTGATCTTGTTACGAGGTACCTCGACATGGTCGACATTCACTGCGACAAGACCACCGAATGCTCGGCGAATTCCGTCGACGACGAGAATCGCGTCATCCTTCTTCGACCCGGGAACAGGCTGGTACGACACTGAGCTAGCGGACATCGAAGGCCTGCTCTCTCTTGTCGCCGAAGATTCCCTGCGGCCGCACGATCACGAGCACTGCCAATGCAAGACCAGCGACGATGAATCGCACCTGCGAGAAGTTGTTCTCGTCCACGATCCACTCGGGAAGGAGCGGGGTCGGGTCGGTCGGAGTCGTGCGAGTGGCTTGTTGCAGAGTGATATCGACGAATTGAATGACGAAGAGGAAGATCATCGTTCCGATGACCGGACCTTTTGCACGCGCTACCCCACCCAAGATGATGATGGTGTAGGCGAAGAATGTGAACGTGGTCGAAAAGTCCTGTGGCTGCGACGATTGCTTGTCGAGCACCAACCACATGCCGCCAAGTGCACCGACGAAACCACCGATGATCAGGCTCTGCATCTTGTAGGCGAAGATGTTCTTGCCCAAGCTTCGTGCAGCGTCTTCATCTTCACGGATGCTCTTCAGCACACGTCCCCACGGGCTGCGCATGAGTGCCCAGATACCGGTCGACACCAACGCGACGAGGACCCACCCGGTGACCAACAGCCAGAGGCGATATCCGTCGACCTTCTGCGCCCACAGCGTGATGCCGTCGTCGGGGAACGGATTGATGTTCTCCATGAACCGCGTGAAACCTTGAAGTCCGTCGTTGCCCCCCGTCAACCACGTGAAGCGGACCGAATTCATGGACAATCGGATGATTTCTGCGACTGCGATGGTGACAATCGCCAAGTAATCGGCCCGTAATCGAAGTGTCGGTATGCCCAGAAGCAACGCCAAGATCACAGATGCAACGACGACCAGCAACATTGCAAGGGGCCACGGCCAGTCATAACGACTGATCGGAATGGACAACGAGTACGCACCGATTGCCGCGAACCCGGCCTGACCGAAGTTGAGCAATCCGGTGTATCCGAAATGCACGTTCAAACCAGATGCAACGAGGATGTACGCAATGGCGTTGGCGCTAATGGCTGTGTAAAAGGAGTTCGAGAGAATGAGGTCCCACTTCATCCGATGCGCTCCTTTCGACCGAGGAACCCTTGTGGTCGCACGAGCAAGATAACCACCAGTGCGATGAGCGCACCAAGGGTCTTCAACTCGACGACATTGGGGAAGAACCATGTCCAGAGTTCGGTAAACATGCCGACCACGAACGCACCGAGTAACGCACCAAAGGGATTACCGAGGCCGCCGACCGTGATGGCAGCGAACATGAGGAGCAGAAGGATGTTGCCCATGTCCCACTGCACACCACTCGCAGCACCGAGCATGACGCCGCCAATGCCAGCCAATCCGCCGCCGATCAGCCACACGGTGAGGATAATGCGGTTGGTGTTGATGCCGGTGGCCGATGCAAGATCAGGGTTGTCGGACACTGCACGAATCGCCTTGCCAAGCCGTGCCCGCAATAGGAACATCGAGATGCCGACGACCACGACCGCCGAGATGATCATGATGCCTATGTCACGCGGTGTGATTCCGAACGGGCCGAAGTCAATCTCGGGGTCACCGACGTACTGGCGATAGCGACGGTTACGTCCACCAAAGAAGAACAGGTAGACATAACGAATTGCGATGGCGAGGCCAATTGACACGATCATCATTGACGTGAGGCTGGTGCCACGACGACGTAGCGGCCGCCACAGTTGGCGCTCGAATGTACCGGCCATGAGCGCTGATGCTGCAATACCGAACGGTGCTGCGATGAGTAAGTGCAACCCTGGTCCGTACTGATTGAGCCAGAACACCACAATCGCAGAGATGGACACAATCTCACCGTGAGCAAAGTTGGTGAGACCGGTTGTGCCGTAGATGAGCGACAGACCGATTGCGCACATCGCGATTATCAGGCTGTACTTGATGCCGTTCACGATGGTCTGTGGAAGTAGCTCCCAGCGATTAATCACTGCTCGTCTTGCATCACCGACGAAGAAATTCACAGATTTAGCGCCAGTTCCAATGGTGACACCGGAGGAGAAACTGATGGAGATGGTGGTCGGTGACTCGTCGCTCGCTTCAACCCCGTCTGGGAGAGTTGCCATATCAAGGGTCACGTCATATGCGCCATCCTTTGGAACCTTCAGCGTCACTTTTCCGGTGGAGTCGGTCGTTCCTTCAGCAGTACCTGCTGCACCAACCGCTTTGATGAGCGCCCCTTCGACCGGAATTTTCTCGACACCGTCATCGGTCTGCTTCTGTTCTGTCACAGATGCGACAATCTCTCCCTCGTCGGTCGCTGCAGATGCTGACGAACCGAACAGAGGTGCGACAAACGACAGGCCGATGATGGCCAGAAATGCGATTCGCATGGCGTGGCGGACTGTCGGTTGTCTTACGTCGTCTTGTGTCCCCATGCACACCCTTGTCGCTACAGGCTCCCCTGCTAGACAGGGTTACCCGAAGGTTTTTCCAACACTACTTCCGAACCATGCCCACACCTAAGGCCCTGCCCACGTCCACCAACTCGCCAAGTCGCGGTCTCTTCGGTCACCCAGCCGTAGGTGTCGTAGCAGCGTCTATTCTCTTCGGCACCTCTGGTACAGCAAGGTCCTTTGCCCCCGACAGCGCCACGTCTCTCTCGGTAGCCGGCGTGCGACTCATGATCGGGGCGGTCCCTCTGCTGATCGTTGGGTTCGTGACCGAGAGGGTCAACCGACCCCGCCTTCGTAGCGAAGCAGTCGCAGCCGGAGTGGCGATGCTGCTCTTTCAGGTTTGTTTCTTCAGCGCCATGGAGAATTCAGGAGTTGCCGTCGGCACAATGCTTACGATTGGTAGTGGTCCGATCATTGCTGCGGTCATCGACGCGTTCACTGGTCACCGACCGTCATCTCGAGTAGTTGGCACATTGTCTGTTGCCCTCGTTGGGCTTGCGATGCTCGTTCTCGGATCACCACCAGACGGTGACTCGCGTTTCTCAGTTGTTGGCGTTCTCTTCGGAATCGGTGCGGGTGCCAGCTATGCCATTTACACGCACCTATGTAAGCGCCTGCTTGATCGCGGCTGGAGTGGCACATGGACAATGGCATGGACATTCGCCGTGAGCGCCGCGTGCGCTGTGGTACTCGTCGTGCCGTCGTCGCTGACATGGCTATCGACTCCGAGTGGCTGGTTGACGATCATCTACCTCGGTCTTGCGACAATCTCGGTCGCTTACCTTCTATTTGCGCAGTCCCTGTCACGACTCACCGGTTCGATGGTCGTTACGCTCACGCTGGTTGAACCTGTTACAGCAACCACGCTGGGTGCGGTCATCCTGAACGAGAACATTCGAATCGTCAGTTGGATTGGTGCCGCAATCGTCCTCGCAGCACTCATAATTGTCGGCACATCAAGCGACGAGAACGTTCCGCTCACCTAGTTGATGACACCTGGGTGTAGTCAGGTGACTTTCAGAGAGAGGTTCGTGGAGTATGGCTTTGCTGTCACCGTGATGGTCAAAGAACACGTTCCG
>SXWG01000230.1 GCA_005789925.1 Actinomycetota bacterium
AGAACATGCGGGAACCACAGACGACGAGCTGGCTGTACTGCTCGTGCATGGCATCTTGCACGTGCTCGGCCACGACCACGACGAGACCTCCCGCACCGCAATCATGCGTCAACGAGAACTTGACCATTTGGCTGCGCATCACTGGAACGGTCCGGCCCCGTCAGGGTTTCGACAGGAGCATTCGTCATGATCTGCGCGGCACCGACCACCGCTGATTACTGGATGCTCGTCACCATCGGTGTTCTGCTCCTTGTGCTCATCTTTCTGGCAATCGCCGAGATGGCGTTGTCCCGAATGAGCAAACCGAAGGCATCTGCTCTCGCAGACTCGGGTGCGGCCGGCGGTGTGGCTTTGGTGAAGTTGGTCGCCCATCCTGAGCGTTGGGTCAATCCACTGTTGCTCACCGTGAACGTGTGTCAGACGGTCCAAGCGACTCTCACTGGTGTCGTCGCGGCTCGGCTGTTCGGTACAGCAGGCGTCATCATCGGTGTCGCATTGAATGTCGTCGTGTTCTTCGTTCTCGCCGAAGCAGTGCCAAAGACATATGCAGTGCAGCACGCAGAACGCGCCGCACTACGGACGTCACGCCTCACGCTCCTGCTCGTGAGCTTCGCGCCGCTGCAAGCGGTGTCACGGGGACTCATCGGATTGACGAACATCATCGTGAGGGGGAAGGGCCTGAAAGAGGGGCCGTTCGTCAGCGAACAAGAGTTGCTCGGAATCGTCGAAGCTGCGGCAGAGGAACAAGTCATCGAGCATGAAGAGCGTGAACTCATCGAATCGATCATCGAGTTCGGTGACACGGTCGTGCGCGAGATCATGACCCCGCGACCCGACCTCGTCGTCATCGACCACGATGTCACCATCGACAATGCACTTGATGTGGCGATGGGTGACGGCTACAGCCGATTACCTGTGTTGCGAGAGATGGACGACCACGAAGACATCGTGGGCATCGTCTACACCAAGGACCTGATGAGGGAAGTGCGCACCGGCAATGGGGCTTCCACAGTTGCCGGCGTCGTGCGACGCGCCATCGTCATCCCCGAGAACAAGCCTGTTGCCAAGTTGATGCGTGACATGCAGCGCGAGCACTTCCACATGGCGATCGTCGCCGACGAGTACGGCAGTATCGCCGGTCTGGTCACACTCGAGGACTGTCTCGAAGAGTTGGTCGGTGAGATCGTCGACGAATTCGACGAGACAGAGACCATGATTCGCTCGATGCCGAACGGAGACACGTTGGTGCTCGGCGCGATGAGCATCGCCGACTTCAACGAGCACTTCGACACTCGGCTGCCCGACGAAGAGTGGGACACGATCGCTGGTTTTCTCTTCGGCACACTTGAACATGTTCCGAACGTGGGTGAATCTGTCGAGCAAGGTGGATGGCGCTTCGCTGCGGAAGAAGTGTCCGGCCGTCGTATCGTCGCGGTCAGAGTGTCGCCGGTGGTTCCAACCGACTAGCGTCGCGAGCATGCATATTTCCCTCGAAGGCAAGGTCGCACTCATCACCGGGGCGTCGCGTGGTATCGGACATGCAATGGCCAAGACGATGGCCGAGTCGGGCGCCAAGGTCATGATGGTGTCGCGAAAGATCGACGAATCGGCCACCGAAGGTATTGACGGAGTGGTCGCTGTTCGTGCCGCCAACGTGGGTGATGTGTCCGTTGCTGAAGAAGTGGTGCGGGAGACCATCGAGAAATTCGGTGGTCTGGACATTCTTGTGAACAATGCGGCGACGAATCCGTACTTAGGTGCGACTATGGAGGTCGACGAAGGTCGCTACGACAAGACATTTCAAGTGAACCTGAAGGGCCCCGTTTTCTGGAGCCAAGCAGTGTGGCGAGCAGCCTTCAAGGACAAGCCAGGTGTCATCATCAATGTCGCATCCGTCGGTGGTATGCGTGCAGAGCAGGGTCTCGGCGTGTACAACCTCACAAAAGCAGCTCTCATCCATTACACCCGTCAGCTGGCAGCAGAGCTCGGACCGACCCGAGTGGTGGGCATCGCCCCTGGTCTCGTGAAGACCGATTTTGCCGGTGTGTTGGTTGAGAACTGGGGTGACAAGTTGGCAGCGGCGCTTCCGACGAAGCGCCTCGGTGAGCCAGAAGACATCGCAAACCTGGCGACATTCCTTGCCTCAGATTCTGCGAGTTGGATCACCGGCGACACGTATGTCATCGATGGCGGCGCAGGCGCAAAGAGCACCTGATTCACGCTCACGTTGTCGATGGAGCATTTACCAACACGAAATCATCGCGGAGAAGCGTCGGTAATGCGAGCACGAGTGCGAGAGCGGTAACAGCCGCCCCGATGAAAAAGGGTGCTCTCACGCCAAAGTGATGTGCAAGTTGCCCACCGATGAGAGCGCCAATTGCAATCGACCCTGTGCCGATGAATCGATACGCACTATTGACTCTTCCGAACAAGTCCGGTGGGATGATTCGCTGTCGGTAGCTCACGGTCACCACGTTCCAGACTGTGCCAGCCAGCGCCATTGTCACTGACATGACGACCACCACCACGATGTTCGGAAACAGCGCGCGTACAAAGTCCGTGCTGGCGAAGATGGCGTACGAGATGATGATTGCTCTGGTCGCACCAAGTCGAGATGCAATGCGATCGCCTACGAGTCCGCCGACCATCGCTCCTCCTGAGACGACGGCGAGAAGAAGTCCGTAGCCCCGCTGTCCGACGTCGAGGTATTCGAAAGCAAATTTCACAAAGATCGACTCGCTCATGGTCAATGCGCCGTTCGTGACACCGAGCATGAGGGCGAGAGTTCTCAGTTGGCGGTGTCTCCACAACCATGTGATGCCGTTCGTGAAATCGGCCCTGGAACTCGCTCGTGGCGCATGCTCTGATGTGGTCATGACCGGAAGATCTCGAGAGAGACGCGCGACAATGAAGGCAGCCAGAGCAAAGGACGCGCCATTGACGCCGAACGGAACGCCACTTGCGATGACGAAGAGCCATGCGCCGACAGGCAGCCCGACAAAGGAGTTGAGCACCACCTCCACTGCGTACAGCAGGCCGTTTGCGCGTTGCAGTTGATCCGCTTCGACCAGTGACGGCAGGAATGCTTGGGATGACATGTCGAAGAACACCTCGCACACTCCGATGACGAGCAGCAGGGGAAAGAGCCCCCAGATGCCGAGCGTGTCAGAGGCGATTCCGAGGGCGATACCGAGATACACAACAGCCCGGGTCACGTTTGTCACGACCATCACGCGCGAGCGATTCCATCTGTCGATGAACACACCTGCCGGAAGGCTGAGGACGAGCCACGGGACCATCGCACTGAACGTGACCGCACTGATGAGACGCGCGTCGTCTGTGAGCATGATGGCAAGAAGTGGCAATGCGGCGGCGTTCACGCCGTCACCCAAATTCGACACCGCACTTGCCGAGAACTGCATCCAGTAGCGGCGGGGAAGGCGCGGCTTTTCGTCAGTCACCGGACCGTCCGCCGAGGGCACCGACGATGAGATGTCGTTGGATCTTTCCCGATTGTGTGCGCGGAATGGGCATGTGCACGACGTCATGGGGTGCCATGAAGGCGGGTAGTTGTTCTTTCACAGCGGCACGGATGGCGTCAATCGTGACGGACTCACCAGGCGTAGTGTCGACAACTGCAACGACACGTTGCCCCCACTCGGCGTCGGATACACCGACGACTGCGCAGTCGCGCACGCCTGCGATGTGGCTGAGCACTCGTTCGATGGGTTCTGGCCAGATGTTCTCGCCACCGGAGATGATCAT
>SXWG01000020.1 GCA_005789925.1 Actinomycetota bacterium
CGTCGGCGAGCATTGACAGCGCGAGAGCGTGAGTTTCTCCTTGCGGCCCACCGAGCACGACAGTTCCCTTCGTGCGTCCACGACGGGCACAACGCGCACCGAGTTGTCCGACGAGGCGAGTCGTGATACCGGTCGCACGGTGTTCAATGAAGATATCGATTTCGCCGCGCCTCCATTGCGCACCAATCGACACCAACGCCGGAGCAATGACGTCGAGATACACCTCGTCCACGTCGGTTCCGCTGTCGATTGCCGACTCGATCACAGACCAAGCCCCGGTGCCGTCGCCGGCCAACAAACGAGACTCAAGACGTTGACTCCACGGTGCGCTCTTGCGACCACTGCCGGGTCCGCTCGCTACCGGTGGTGCCGATTGAACAGCCTTGAGCTGCTCCAAGTCGGCGATGTCGACCTGCCACACTCCGCCGACTTTGGTGGCTTGCAATTGTCCCTGTCGCATGTAGCGATAGGCCGTCATGTAGTGGACGCCCAGCTGGGCAGCGGCCTTTTGCAGGCTGATTCGCGTTATTCCAGTGTCGACCACGCCATTCACCGTACGAATACGTCTGAAACCATGCGTGATTGTGCTCTCAACAATCTGAAAAAGGTTTCAGGTGTTTTCCCCTGATTTCATGCCAAAAACAGCCGCGAATTCAGGTCGGGGCGCTAGCCGTTCTGGGCAGCCCACTTCGCACGTGCCAGTCGGCTGCGCTCGAGAAGGTGCGCTGGCACACGGGAGTCGACCACCGCGGCACCGTCCTCGCCTGACGATGTCGCAGCAACCTCAGCCGGCGCCTCCACCTGCGCCATCAATTCCTCTTCGCTGGGCGGCGTCATTCCGGGCTTCCAGTACTGGTACAGATCCCGGACAATCTCGGACAATCCGGAAGCCGATGCACCAGGGTTGAGGTAGGCGGTGATCACGTTCGAGAAGACATGGACGGCTTGCACCTGCCCCGATTCGAACAGTCGCCGTGCGACCGCTGCGGCGGGGCGCTCCCCCGTGGCCTGACTCAGCGACGCGAAGCGTTCGTGGCCCTGTCCGGTCAAGGAACGGTTGGTCTCGAAGCGCACCACCTGCGCATCGGTGCCTGGCTTGTTCTCGACGGCGACCGGCTGACCCATGCAGGAAAGGCTAGTTGAGCACCCAGTGCCAGCACGGCTTCGCCGATGCGAAAAAGGACAAGTACCGTGATCTCTATGGCTGACATCACCCTGGAAGTATTCGAAAAGGAAGCGCTCGACTTCCTCGATGCAAACGCAGAGAAGCGTCCACCTGAAAAAGCGTTCGCGTGGGGTGAAGGATCAGAATCGCCGTTCGGTGGCGAAGAGCGTTCGCGTGACAACGAATTGAAAGGCGTCGAGCTCGCCAAGGCGTGGCGCCAGAAGAAGTTCGATGCCAGTTTCGGATGGGTGACAGGTCCACGCTCGCTCGGTGGGCGTGAACTTCCCGCTGCGTATGACCGCTTGTACGGCCAACTCGAAGCGCAGTATCGCGTTCCTGGTCAGAGCTGCTTTGGCATTGGTCTCGGCATGGTCGCTCCGACGATCCTCGCTCATGCGACTGAGTTGGCAAAAGAGTTGTACTTGAAGAAGATGTGGCGCGGCGACATCATCGGTTGCCAGTTGTTCTCCGAGCCAGGTGCGGGTTCTGACCTCGCATCGCTCACCACGAAAGCCGAGCGTGACGGCGACGAGTGGATCATCACCGGTCAGAAGGTGTGGACATCTGGTGCGCACTACAGCGACATCGGCGAAGTCATCTGCCGCACCGACCCGTCGTTGCCGAAACACAAGGGTCTCACCGGATTCATCGTCGACATGCATGACCCGAACATCGAGATTCGTCCGCTCAAGCAGATGAACGGTGGCACCGGTTTCAACGAGGTGTTCTTCAACGAAGTCCGCATACGCGATGACCATCGACTCGGGGACGTGAACAACGGCTGGAACGTGGCACTCACGACGCTCATGAACGAGCGTGCATCAATTGGCGTGAACGGTGGCGGTTCTGGCGGCGGAGACAAAGCGATTTTCGATCGCATCGTCGCGATGTTGCGTCACTACGGGCTCGACAATGACCCGATCGTGCGCAATGAACTGGCCGACATTTGGGGCCGCTACAAGGTGGCGTCACTCACCAACACCCGTGCAATGGCGAAGGTGCGAGCCGGACAGACCCCTGGACCCGAGATGTCGATCGCGAAGATGGCGCTCACCGCGAATCAGACGCGCCTCGGCGCCTTCGTGTCGAAAGTCCTCGGAGCAAAGATTCAGGCCGACACCGGCGAGTGGGGAACGTACGCGTGGAGCGGTCTCGTGCTCGGTACGCCGGGTCTGCGCATCGCCGGCGGGTCAGACAAAGTCATGCGCAACATCGTGGGTGAACGTGTGCTCGGATTGCCGAAAGATGCCGGCATCGATTCGAACACGCCGTTCAATCAGATGCGCGTCAACTGACGCGTGACAGATTCCAACTGACGCGATGCTGCGTCGTGACACCGTGTGTCGCGATGGCCTGTCGATGGCCTGACGAGCCGTAGCCCTTGGTGCCGTCCCAGCCATACTCTGGGTGGGTCGTCGACAACTCGACCATCAGAGAGTCGCGTTGCACTTTTGCCAACACACTCGCAGCGCTCACGCTTGCGCAGCGCTGATCGGCTTTCGGGAGAACCAGCACGTCTCCATCGAAAACTCTCACCGACTGATCAGGTGTCCGTGCGGCGCGACGTAACCAGTCATGTGATCCGTCCAGCACCACCCCTGTCGGCGCCACGTCGAGCGACATGAGTGCGCGCTCGGCAGCAAGCCTGAGTGCTGGCACGATGCCGTGGTCGTCGATCTCCGCCGCGCTCGCCCAGCCGAGAGCATGGGCCCGTGCCCACGACGTCACCGGCGCGCACAACTCACTGCGTCGCTTCGCGGTGAGCAATTTGCTGTCTGTGAGCCCGTCTGGACATTCACCACAATCTGGCGTGATCACGACGACGCCGACGCACACTGGCCCGGCGATCGCGCCACGGCCCACCTCATCGATTCCGGCAACGAATTGGTGTCCGTTGGCGAACATCGCACGCTCTATCTCAAGAGTTGGTGCGGCAACTTTTCGCGATGCTGCCATCGTCGATCAGTTGGACACGGCGTCGTCGACGGCGACTGGCTCGAGCAACAGCGTCTCTCCGGAAGGCAACGTCGTGTGCCATGACGGCTCTGCCGCTGCTGAATCGATCACGAGTCCTGCGGGACCCGATGTCTCCCATAGCAATGCTGGGCGCGCACCGTGCCAGCGGACTGCCGCTGAAACTGTGCGCGTCGCGTCGGCAGCGATGCGATGCCACTCGAAACTCTGACCCCACCATGTACGCGGGACACCACCAGGAAACAGCGTGCACCTTCCTCCCGCAAGCGATGGCCGCACGAGAGTCGACTCAGCCCACGCAATCGAGGTCGCGCGGTCAGAGGATGCTTGTGGCACATCTTCGATGTCCCGGTCAGCGAGTCTCAACATCGCAGCCGCCACATCGTCAGCGAGCATCTCGTCACCGAGACGTCTCGCGACAGCAGCAATGTTGGTGAGCAACCACGGCGTGTCCCACGAGACGTGTGAACGGCGGCGCTGCGACGTCACCACATCTTCGGCGACCCGTGATAGGTCCATCTCCCACTCGTTACCTGTCTCACCGAGCCGCATGCGCTCAACGACGAGATGTGGCGACAAGTCGATTAAATCTTTCAGTAACTGGTCTTTCAGTAACTGGTCATTCAGCAACAGTTGGGTGCGGGTCTCGACGATGTGCGACGAGAGTGCATGGTCAGGCAGCACCAATCGAGAGGGCACCTCGGCAGCGGTCTCCCATCCCCGCACCACTGCTGGAGCGCGGGGCACATCGTCGGGAAGGCGGCCTGTGTGTGGACGCGAGTGCAACAGTCCGATGCGCGTGATTCCACGGTGACCGAGTGGAACAGCAATCGAGCCAGACGGTAAGTCCGTGCCGATGGGTGGCGACGACGGAACGGAGGTGAGCACGTCGGAGCGAGAGAAGCCGACCACGACCGGTGATGCGGATTCATTCTCGAACTCCCACAACGTCATTCCACCCAGGTCAGCGACGCAGAAAATGCGCGCAGCGACGTCACCACCTGGAACGCGCACGCGCGTCTCGACGACGGGTGTTCCTGCATACCACTTCTGGCGCGTGCTTGGTTCGCGCGCGGGGTCATGCCACTGATCAGCAGCCGCAATCTGCCACGACACTGTCGCCGAGCCATCGGTGGGGCGCACGACTCCGGCCGCGTCGACGTGCGCACGCCACATCGCACCGCGCACTCCGATGAGTTTTTTCTCGGTGCTCACGACCTCAGTGGCTTGTGGCCGCTTGAAAGAGAACTTCACGTCGTCACTCGAATTCTGACTTTGAACTGCGCGTCATCAAATTGACGAGCGCATCGGAGGCGGCGAGCCCGTCGCGACACACTGACACCACTTGCTGGGTGATGGGCATCGCAACATTGTGACGCGTGGCAAGTTCAAGTACCGACGGACTGCTCTTCACGCCTTCGGCGACCATGCTCATTGACGACGTGACCTGCTCAAGGCTCTCACCTTTGCCGAGCCTCATGCCGACGGACATGTTGCGACTCTGCGTCGACGAGCATGTCGCGATGAGGTCACCCATTCCGGCGAGGCCGGCAAGCGTCAATGGGCGCGCACCCATCGCCATCGCAAGGCGCGAGATCTCCGCGAGCCCTCGAGTGATGAGAGTCGCCAACGTGTTCTCGCCAAAACCCATGCCACGTGCAATTCCTGCGGCAATAGCGATGACGTTCTTCACCACTCCAGCTATCTCACAACCGACGACGTCGGGGTTCGTGTACACACGGAACATCGGAGTCGTGAACAAAGACTGAAGCTCGCTCGCGATCGCTTTGTCTTCGATGGCGATGACGCTGGCCGCTGGCTGACCTGCCGCAATCTCACGAGCAAGATTCGGGCCGGTGAGCACAGCGACAGGATGTCCGGGAAGCACCGACCGCACCACTTCTGTCATACGCGACAACGTGCCCGCTTCGAGCCCCTTTGACAAACTCACGACCGGCACGCCAGGTCGCACGAACTGCGCCGCGCCGGTCAACACGTCACGAAAACCGTGCGAGGGTACGGCCATCACGACGACGTCTGCAGACGCGAGACAGCGCTCCAATGAGGTCGTGGCCTCGACTGTGTCGTGTACCGGCAAGTCGCCGAGATACTCGGGATTGCGATGGGTCGAATTGAGGGTGTTAGCCGTCGCTGCTCGCCGCGCCCACAGCATCGTCGGCGCGTTCGTAGCGGCAAGCGACGCGACGGTGGTGCCCCACGAACCTGCACCGACGACTCCGACGCGGAGTGCTCCGGTGGCCGGACCGGTCGACGACATGGAGTCAGGCTACGCCATCAGTCCGCGGGCATTCGTAGGCTCAAGATCTGTGCGAGTCGACCTTGTTGTACCGGTGAAGTCGTTCTCGTTTGCAAAGGGACGCCTCGCCTCGGTGCTGAATGACGACGAACGACGTGCGCTGGCGCAAGTGTGCGCTGAACGAGTCATTGCTGCTGCCGGCGACTGGCGAGTGCACGTCGTGTGCGACGACCCAGATGTGATGGCATGGGCACGTACGCGAGGTTGTGCGGTCGTCGTGCCGTCATCACCTGGCCTGAATGCTGCCGTCGATGCGGGGCGAGACGCAGCACGCATTGATGGCGCCGAACACATCGTCATCGCCCACAGTGACCTTCCGCTGGCACGAACGTTCAGCCAGCTCGTCGCAGACGAGACGATCACTCTCGTGCCAGATCGCCATCTCGACGGCACGAATGTGATCACAGTTCCAGCAACATCGACTTTTCGTACCGCATACGGACCACGAAGCTTCGACCTGCACCGTCGCAACCTCGATGAGACTGGCCTCTCGTATCGCTACATCCAAGATCCCGAGTTGGCTCTCGATCTTGACACTGCAGATGACCTCGCCGAACTGAAGATACGGAGCGCGACATGAGTGCAAATGAACCCGGTCAGCCACCTCTTTCGAACTCAGCGCTCACTCACGGTGAGTGGACCAGCAACGTGAAGTCACCGCGCATCGTTCTCGCCATCGGCGCGCATCCAGACGACATCGAATTCGGATGTGGAGGCACTCTTGCCAAATGGGCCGCCTCAGGTGTGATCATCCATCACCTCGTTCTGACAGATGGCTCGAAAGGCACGTGGGACGTCGATGCCGACACCGCTCAACTCATCGAGCGACGTCAACACGAACAACGTCGAGCCGCACAGCGTTTAGGTGCGACTGGTGAGGTGCGCTTCCTCGGCGCAGTCGATGGCGAGCTCGTACATGACTCGTCGATGGTCGACTCCGTCGCTCTCGCCATCCGGCAACTCACCCCCGATGTCGTTCTGGGCCATGACCCATGGAAGCGGTATCGACTTCATCCCGACCATCGCAACGCCGGACTCATCACCTGTGACGCGATCGTCGCGGCACGCGACCCACATTTCCTACGTCACCACATGAGTTCTCACGGAGTGACACATCATCGTCCCGCTGCCCTGTTGCTGTGGGAGGCCGACGAGCCGAACCACTACGAGGACGTCTCAGATTGGGTCGACACCAAACTGGCGGCCCTCGAGGCCCACGAGAGCCAGTTCGAGTCGACCATGAAGAGCACCGATGGCGACCTCAGCGAGTTCCGCGGTCGCATCAGGGACCGCCTTGCGACATTGGGCGCACCCCACGGCCTGGGTGCCGCCGAAATCTTTCATCTCATCGATCAGCTGTGACATGACGGCGTCGACGCTGATTGGTTCGTATCCGGGAATAGCGAAAGCGGGGGGCGAACCCCCCGCTTTCTGACACTTCCGAACCGAATGGTTTGGTTTTTGAAGCTGAAGAAAGAGCTCAGCTCTTCTTCGCTGCCGCCTTCTTCTTGCGGCGCTTCTTTGCAGGAGCCTTCTTGGCTGCTGCCTTCTTCTTGCGACGCTTCTTAGCAGGAGCAGCCTTCTTGGCTGCCGCCTTCTTCTTGCGACGCTTTGCAGGAGCCTTCTTCGCTGCTGCCTTCTTCTTGCCTGCGGCCTTCTTACGGGTCGCCTTCTTCTTTGCTGCCACTTGAGTTTCCTCTCGTTAGGTAAGTGTTTACTTACGGTTTGGGTTCAGCTCAGCTTTGAGCGTTGAGCTCGCAGTGAACTTCATCGCAGTCGACGCAGGAACGTTCACTGTCTGACCCGTTTGTGGGTTACGGC
>SXWG01000231.1 GCA_005789925.1 Actinomycetota bacterium
GTGGTCGATGCCCGAGTTGTTCACGTGGCCATCAGAACTTGTGCGACCTTGGTGCGAAAATGGGTGGAGGTCGACAGATCACCGACGGCACGTCGCGTCACCATGCACGGGGTCAGGACCTCAGCCTGATGTGCATCCTCGGGACGTTTGCACATCACACGGTCGTGAATGAAGCATCGTGTATCAAGATCGACAACGACATTCCGCTTGATCGTGCATGTCTCACAGGTTGCGGTGTCGTCACTGGTTGGGGAAGTTCCGTGTACGCAGCAGAAGTTGCGCCCGGTGACACCGTTGCTGTCGTCGGCGTCGGAGGAATCGGAGCCAACGCCCTACAAGGAGCCAAGCTTGCCGGTGCGAAGCGCATCATCGCCATTGATCCTGTCGAGTTCAAGCGTGAGAAGGCGATGGAACTCGGGGCGACACACACCGCAAGTTCAATGACCGAAGCGGTCGAGTTGATCGGCCAGATCACGTGGGGTCAGATGGCGAACAAAGTCATCATGACCATGGGCGTCGGAAGTGGCGAGGCAATCGGTCAGGGCATGGCGCTGGCGGGAAAGCGTGGACGAGTAGTGGTCACGAATATCCACCCAGCTCTCGAGTCGAGTGTGACGATGAGTGGCCTTGACCTCACGTTGTACGAAAAGCAACTCGTGGGCTCTCTGTTCGGTTCAGGAAATCCTCGTGCCGACATTCCGAAACTTCTGAATCTGTATCGCGACGGATTGCTCGATCTCGACGGACTCATCACGCGTCGTTATCCGCTGGAGGGCGTGAATGACGGGTATCAAGACATGCGGGACGGCAAGAACATTCGCGGTGTGTTGGTCTACGACTGACACACCAGATTCATCATTCTCAGAAAGGAAAACAACATGAAGTCAAAGGCAGCAATGATCCACGGGCTCAACCAAGAGTGGAGCGTGGAAGAAATTGACATTCAGGCGCCAAAGAAGAACGAGGTCATCGTCCATTGGCGTGCGGCCGGAATGTGCCACAGCGATGAGCACTTGGTCACTGGCGACATGGTGCCGCCACAGGAGTACTGGGAGTTCATGGGACTGAAGGATTTCTTCCCGATGATCGGTGGCCACGAAGGCGCAGGTGTGGTCGTTGAAGTCGGCCCTGATGTCACCGACCTGGCGGTTGGTGACCACGTGTCGGCGAGTTTCGTGCCGTCGTGTGGACGCTGTCGTTACTGCAGCACAGGTCGACAGAATCTGTGTGATCTCGGTAGCCAGACCTTCATCGGTGGAATGATTACCGATGGGACGCACCGTCACTTCCAGAAGAACGGTGAGCCCGTCACATTGATGGCGAAGTTGGGCACGTTCAGCGAGTTTGCGTGTGTTGCGACGAATTCGCTCATCAAGATCGACAAGGACATCCCCCTCGAGGCTGCTGCACTCGTGTCGTGCGGTGTGGCCACCGGCTGGGGATCGGCGACTGCACGAGCACAGACCAAGCCCGGCGACACTGTCGTCGTGGTGGGCGTTGGTGGTATCGGAATGAATGCGGTCCAAGGCGCAAAGATGGCCGGTGCGAAGCGCATCATCGCCATTGATCCCGTCGAGTTCAAGCGCGAGAAGGCGATGGAGTTCGGCGCCACGCACACGTTCTCGTCCATGGCCGAAGCACTGCCTGCAGTCATGGAGATGACATGGGGTCAGCTGGCTGATCGCGTGATCATGACCCCAGGCGTCCTGCACGGAGAAATGATGGGCGAGGGCATGAGCCTTGCCGGCAAGGGGAGCACTGTCGTCGTCACTGCCATCTCGCCCATGACGAGCACCACGGCAAGTATCAACTTGTTCGAGCTCGCGATGTGGCAGAAGGAAGTGAAAGGCACCATCTTCGGCAGCCTGAATCCACGCGCTGACATTCCAGCGTTGCTCGACATGTACCGCTCCGGAACACTCAAGCTTGATGAGCTCATCACCAAGCGTTACCCGCTCGACCAAATCAATGAGGGTTATCGAGCAATGCGCGACGGAGAGAACATCCGTGGCGTCATCGTGAATGGCTGATCCACACGCGCTGCTTGCGCACCTGTCGTCACAAGTCGTTGGTCGACGCCGAGAAGTAGAACTTGTCGTCGCCGCACTCGACGCCGGTCGACACGTGCTGCTTGAGGGACCACCCGGAACCGGAAAGTCGACTTTGCTGCGCGCCGTCGCACAAGGTCTCGGAATTGGCTTCGAATTCGTCGAAGGAAATGCCGAGCTGACACCGGCGCGACTGGTTGGTCACTTTGATCCTGCCCGTGTGTTGACCGATGGGTACAACGCCGACGTGTTTGTCGATGGCCCACTCGTGAATGCATTGCGAGACGGATCGTTGTTGTACGTCGAGGAAATCAACCGTATTCCTGAAGAGACGTTGAATGTGTTGATCACCGTTATGAGTGAAGGTGAATTGCACGTACCGCGACTTGGTCGAGTTGCAGCCGCAGATGGTTTCAGACTGGTCGCAGCGATGAACCCCTTCGACGCAGTTGGAACGGCACGTATCTCAGGCGCTGTGTATGACCGCGTCTGTCGCGTGGCGATGACATATCAAGACAAGGCAGACGAGACCGAGATTGTTCGTCGAAATACAGACGAGGCGAACGTCGACTCGGCGTGGATTGGTGCCGTCGTCGACCTCGTACGCCGAACACGAGAACACCCTGACTTGCGAGTCGGATCATCAGTTCGTGGCGCGGTCGATATGGCGCGCGTGGCGACATCACTTGCACGTGTTCGTTCGGCTGACGTTTCAGATGAGTTGGTCGGTCTTGATGCGGCGCTCGTTGCATTGAGTGGTCGTGTCCGCGTGCGAGAGGGACACAATCGCACCGCTGACGACATCATCACCGAACTGTGGCATGAGGTCTTTGCACGACCCGCGAACGGAGCGTCGACGGGAAAAGCGATCGCCCCGAAGGGGGCACCCAGCCCCCGCTGACCCACGAGGGAGCCGCGGCCGATGAGGCGGTGAGTCAGGCGAGCAAACGCACCACGTCGCGGCGTGAGTTGGCACGACATGAACAGTTCGAACAAATCTCACCGGAAGTCGGCGAACTTGACGAAGCAGCGTTTGACGAAGCGCTTGCAAGCAACCCAGATGAAGCCCTGGGAATGCTCGCCAATCTCACGGCGGCAACCGATCCGAAATTGCGCGACTTGGCCCGCTCGCTTGCGGGTCGGTTGATGTTGGACATCGCGATGCGGGGGCGCACTCGTCCGCGTGGTGTCGGCAAGATTGTCGAGAAACCCTACGAACCCGATGCAGGTGACATTGACATCGACGCCAGCCTCGATGCCTTGAACGAGTTGCGCGCAGGCATCGGAGTCGAGTCGACGCGACTTCGCGTGCGTGGTTGGGCACGACCAGGAATGGCCTTGTGTCTCATGGTCGACCGGTCCGGCTCGATGGGAGGAAAGCCACTAGCGACATCAGCGATTGCGGCTGCTGCGGTGGCGTGTCGCTCACCGCAGGACTACAGCGTTCTTGCGTTCGGGAAAGACATCGTCGTTGCGAAGTCACAAGATGTACCAAAGGCGAGCGAAGACGTGGTGAATGCCGTTCTTGCGTTGCGTGGTTTCGGCACCACCGACGTTGCCGGTGCGTTGCAAGTAGCAAGTCAGCAACTGGCTCGATCCCGTGCAGGACGCAGAGTTGCAGTGCTGTTGAGTGATTGTCGAGCAACAGTCGAAGGCGACGTCGTTGCATCTGCAGGCGCACTTGACGAAGTTGTGATCATTGCGCCGAGAGAAGACCCAGACGAAGCGACTGCATTGGCTCAATCGATCGGAGCACGGTTGGCTTTGGTCGACGGACCGAGTGAGATTCCCGACGTCTTGGCGCGTGTTTTGGAATAAGGCGTCAGCGACAGGCCGGGTCGTCAGGTGGCACGATGCCTCGACGATTATCCACCGGGTCGACCACGGGAAGCGTTGTGGTGGTTGGAGGAACCGTTGCCACAGGCGCAACTGTCGTTGTAGTTGCCCCCGAGGCGATTGCTGACACAAATGTAACGAGCGACAGCGTGTCTGTTGTCGGTGCATCGAAGTTGAACGACGCACCCTCAACGGTTGTCGCTGTAGTGCCGGCCGTGTCGGTGACAACGCGCTGAGCCAAAGTTGCTTGCCCACGGAACACCGCAAGAATCTTCTTCATGTTGTTGTCTTCGAAGTCGGGAAGCAGAACCGAGTTCTCGCCGACTTTCGCACCGACAGCCCGCATCGTGTACTGACCCATGGTGTTTGAATCAAAAGTGCGCATCGCCTGAGCAAGTTGCAACAGACGAATGGGAGTGAGCTGATCGTCGGTGATGACGTTCTTCAGCGCGGCATCGAGAATTTGGTTGGCGACCGTCGGGCTCGACTTGCCCTTGTCGAGCGCCTTCTGGGCCATGCGCTTCGTGAAGTCTTGCTGTCGGCTGATGCGACCCCAGTCGCTCAGGCCGTCCGTGATCCACTTGTTCTTCGTGGGGTCGAAGTACCGGTAGTGACGTGAGCGGACGTAGGCGAGTGCGTGGTCACCGTTGAATTCGAAACATGATGGCTCGGGCACGTTCAGGCCGGTGTACTTGTCCTTGACTTTGAACAAGAACGGCACCCGTACACCTCCGACTGCATCGACAACTTCTTTGAAAGTGCAGAAATCGACGTTGATGTAGTGGTCGACATTGATGTCGAAGTTGTTCTTGATGGTGCTGATGAGCTTGTTCGGGTTCTTGCGTTCGAAAGCAGAGTTGATGCGACTCTTGCGATTGCTGTCCGCGATTTTCACCCACAAGTCGCGCGGGAAGGAGAGAATCGCTGCTTGATTGGTCTCGGGGTTGACTCGGATGATCATGATCGTGTCGCTGCGCTCACCGAAGTTCGAACGGTTGCCGAGCCCACCGTGGTACGGAGAGTCAGGATCGACACAGTCAGTGTTCGTGTCGGCACCGGTGATGAGGTAGTTCTTTGCGGTCAAGTCACCAGTGGGCAAATCCCACTCTTCTGACGCAACAGTTGACTGCGGGGTCGTCTCGAGGGTCACCACCTGGCGGTCACCGAGTCGTTGATTGGCGTACAGCAGGCCAACACCACCGATGATGCAGGCGAGGGCGATGACAAGGTTCACCGCGACGATGAGTTTGGCCCGACCTGGACGTTTGCCATCGGGCTTTCCGCCGTCAGTTGACGTGGATTCTGAAGAGGTCTCGTTGCCCATGACGGCTCAACGGTAGTTGCGTGGGCGCCCTATTTGGTGGCGCTCACACAAGAGTCACATCGACACTGATGTCGGTGCTGTCGGTGGGGTGAAATGTCACCTCGAGCACGGAGCCAGCATCGGAAACATCGCCAAAATTTGCCTGCAAAGCATCGATGACGGCACGAGGTGCGGTTACTTGAGCAGTGGCCACCTCCGCTCGCTGACTGACCTTGGCCTCGGTCTTTGCACGGCGTATGTATCCGAGCGATGCACAGAGGGCGTCGAGTAGATCGACATCAGCCGCATGGGTGACATCAGATGTGACATCGGTGGCGACCAACGGCCACTGAGCGCGGTGCACTGAACCGGCATTCCACCAACTCCACACTTCTTCTGCCGCGAACGGAAGAATTGGAGCGAAGAGTCGTTGAATGACCGAAAGCGCGCGGCGGAGCGCGATACGCGCCGATACAGCTCCGTCGTCGCCATGTGAGCCGTATGCACGACCCTTCACAAGCTCGACATAGTCGTCGCAGAA
>SXWG01000232.1 GCA_005789925.1 Actinomycetota bacterium
CAGTGACTCTCATCAACACCATGCTCGGCCTCATGATCGACACTGCCACTCGGCGGCCGGTCCTCGGTAACGGAGGAGGTGGCTTGTCTGGAAGAGCAATTCATCCCATCGCGGTGCGAACCGTCCATGATGTCCGGCGAGCCCATCCGAGCCTGCCGATCATCGGAGTCGGTGGAGTGACGAATGGTAATGACGTCATTGAACTGATGCTCGCAGGTGCGTCGTTCGTGCAAGTTGGAACGGCGACATTCGCTGATCCGAGAAGTGGAATAAAGATCCTTCGGGAGGCCGCACGACGTGCACGACAGTTGGGTGTGTCACGCTGGCAGGAACTCGTGAACGCTGCACATTAGGCTTGACGCATGTCAGCAGGCGGCGAACAGACGACGAAGCAATTCGACGTGCGGCCGCGTGCAGACGTCATCGCAAGAATCGCTCAGGTGCGTCTCTCTCGTGTCGAATTCATCGCCCAATCGGTCGCCGAACCGGACAGTGCGGCTCGGTCACTGCGGCAGGCTCAGCAGAACGACGATTTGTCCGGCTTGCTCATCGTCAAGTTGCTGCAAGAATTCCCGGCAGTGGGGAAAGTCGCGGCACGGCGCCTTCTCTCGCGCCTCGGACTCGACGAATTTGTCGCAATCCGCGACTTGACCGACGACCACATCGCGGCGATTGCGGCGGAGTGTTCGCCATGACGGTGTTCAATCCGCTCATCATCGTCGTGTCCGGACCAGGTGGTGCAGGCAAGGGCACAATTGTCGACGAGCTCGTCGCTCGCGACGAACAACTGTGGTTGAGTCGCTCGTGGACCACGCGAAAACAACGCGATGGAGAGCCTGACGATTCGTACGTCTTCGTCGACCGCAACACATTCGAGCGTCATGTCGAGCGCGACGGCTTTCTCGAGTGGACAGAGTTTCTCGGAAATCTATACGGCTCGCCGATGCCCACGCCTGAAGACGGGCATGACATCGTTCTCGAGATCGAACTTCACGGTGCGCAGCAAGTGAAAGTGCGACATCCCGAAGCACTGCTCGTGTTCGTGCAGCCACCCTCGCGGGAGGAACAACGGCGACGGCTTCAGGGTCGTGGGGACCCGGACCATCACGTTGTCGAGCGCCTACGCAAGGCCGATGACGAGGAACGCCTCGGAGCCGAACTGGCAGACCTGGTTGTCATCAACGACGACATCGACAGGGTCGTCGGTGAGCTGTTGGCCTTTATCGGTGTGGCCCGTCAGCGGCAGGGCTAGCCTGACGGGGTCCTCGGAGGTCCCCCTGAAATGACTCGTCAACACGACTCCATGATCCACCCGAAAATCGAAGACTTGCTCGAGCGAGTCGACTCGAAATTCAGCCTTGTCACGCTCGGCGCGTACCGTGCGCGACAAATCAATGCCTACTTCAACCAGTTGGGCGAGGGCCTCGGTCACATGATTCCGCCACAGGTCTCGTCAACTGCTCGTAAGCCGCTGTCGATCGCGTTCGAGGAAATTGCGGTCGACAAGATCGTCAAGGTTGCTCGTCCTGATTATGACGCAATGGAAGCGGAAGCAGCAGAGATGTTCGGAGACCTTCCCGTCGGCGACCTTAATGTTGACGAAATGGCAAGCGATGACTCGTCTGATGCAGGCGACAGTTCAACGGATGACACAATCGTCGCAACAGATGCGACAGAGGACTCCGCCGAATAGTTCTCGCGCGGAATCTGAAACGGTGACGTCGTGAATTCGTTCTCTGGCCGTCACGTCGTACTTGCCGTCTCCGGTGGCATCGCCGCATACAAAGCTGTCGATATCGCACGCACGCTTGTCGATGCCGGCGCACACGTGGCTCCGATCATGACCGAGGACGCTCACCGTTTCATTGGACCCGTCACGTTGTCCGCTCTCAGCTCAGAGAAGGTCCACACAAGTCTGTGGGATGATGATTCGACAATCCCGCACACGAGGCTTGCGCAACGCACTGATGTCATCGTCGTAGCTCCCGCTACGGCCCGCGTCATCTCTGCGTACGCGACCGGATCCTCAGAAGACTTGCTGACCGCCACGCTGATCGCGACGCGTGCTCCGGTCGTGGTGTGTCCAGCGATGCACACGGAAATGTGGGAGCATCCTGCAGTTCAAGACAACATCGCGTTGCTTCGTCGTCGTGGTGTGATCATCGTCGAGCCAGAACATGGTCGACTTGCTGGCGGAGACGTGGGTCAAGGTCGACTCGCCTCGACGGAGACCATTGTTTCCGCGATTGAGGCAGCTCTGAACACTGCCCACGATTTGGCCGGCGTCAAAGTGGTTGTCACCGCAGGTGGAACGCGCGAACCAATCGACGCGGTGCGTGTCATTGCAAATCGGTCAAGTGGCAAGCAGGGTCATGCACTTGCTGAAGAAGCGATGCGACGTGGTGCCGAAGTGACTCTCATCACCACTGCAGACATCGCCACTACGTCGGGCATCGACGTCGTGCGCCTCGAAACTGCTGCCCAGATGCATCGGGCAGTGTCCAGCGCAGCAGCTTCTGCCGACGTGGTCATCATGGCTGCGGCTGTCGCCGACTTTCGTCCTGTGCCGGTGTCGCCTGGCAAGTGGAAGAAGCGCGATGGTGCGCCGACGGTCACACTCGAGCCGACAGAAGACATTCTCGCTGACATCGCGTCGTCCAAGCGTCCGACCCAGGTGCTCGTCGGATTCGCAGCCGAGACCGATGACATCGTCGCGAACGCACAGGCAAAGCTCGAATCGAAACGCCTTGACCTGCTCGTCGCCAATGATGTCAGCGCCCCAGGAGTGGGTTTTCAGTACGACACTAATGCTGTGACGCTCTTTGCCCCTGGTGCGACACCGCGACACGTGCCGCTCGCCGGTAAACACGAGATCGCCCGTGCCGTATTAGATAGCGTGGCGGAGATCCGTTCGCGGAACACAGATTCCCACTCATAGGAGACAACGTGAGAAAGTTCACCTTCACATCGGAGAGCGTCACAGAGGGCCACCCCGACAAGATGGCCGACCAAGTGTCAGATGCGGTCCTCGACGCGATCTTGGCGCAGGACCCCAACAGCCGTGTGGCGTGTGAGACCTTGCTCACAACTGGTTTGTGCGTCGTGTCTGGCGAAATCACGACAGAGGCGTATGTGGACATCGCTCGTCTCGCACGCGAGACCATCAACGGAATCGGATACGACAACGCAAAGTTCGGTTTCGATGGCAACACCTGCGGTGTCGTCGTGGCGCTCGATGCGCAGAGTGCAGACATCGCCCAAGGTGTCGACAAGTCCGAAGAAGTACGTGCCGGAAAGAGTGGCGAAGACCTGTTGAACAGCCAAGGCGCCGGCGACCAAGGAATGATGTTCGGCTACGCATGTGACGAGACACCAGATCTCATGCCGCTCCCTATTTGGCTCGCGCATCGCCTGTCAGAGCGACTCACCGATGTCCGCAAGAGCGGTCAAATTCCGTATCTCCGTCCTGACGGCAAGACGCAGGTGAGTTTCGAGTACGAAAACGGTCGTCCGGTCCGTCTCAACAACGTCCTCATCTCGACGCAGCATGGCGAAGGAGTCGACCGCGACACCCAAATTCGCCCTGACCTCATCGAGCAAGTCATCATGCCGACGATTCCATCGCAGTTCGCCGGTGACAATCCAGAGATCTATATCAACCCGAC
>SXWG01000233.1 GCA_005789925.1 Actinomycetota bacterium
ACCGGGGAAGGCGTAGTTCTCCAGCACGACCTGGTGGATGATGCCAGAACCCGGCCCCCAGAATCCGACGCCGTATTTCGCACTGACGGAACGCAAGAAGTCGTAGACCTCGCGGTTGTCGTCGTTTGCAATCTTGAGGTCTTTCACTGCACCGACTTTGGCGAGGATCAGGTGGTCGCAGTGCACCGTCGACGGAACCGCTGTCTGCGGGAGACCTGCGGTCATGAACTGCAACAACGCCATCTGCGCGGTCGCGTCCTGCATGGCGACGCGATCCGGATGGAAATCGGCGTAACTGCGACCGCGCTCCATTTCTTGATTGGCAGGGTCAGAGAGATGATTGATGAGGATCTTCTCGGTGAGAGTCAACGGGCGACCGAGTCGTTTGCGTCCGAGAGCGACGCGTTCGGGAACAGTGGCGTACACTTTGTCGACCAATCGCTGAGGGGTTCCTGCGGTCACTGCCATGACGACTCCTGATGTGAAGATGAAACTGCTGTTGATGTCGAAAGAGATGGCGTCGATGATGTTGACACGTGTCTGTCGGTTGTGTATACAACTCTAATACAAGTGCGTACCATCCGCTATCACCACATCGCCGACGAGCTTCGCTCACGAGTGCAATCAGGGGTGTACGCCTCAGGGCGTCTCCTGCCGAGCGAATCGGAACTGTCCTCTGAGTTTTCTATGAGTCGAGTGACCGTTCGCAAAGCCCTCGAGTTGTTGCGTGACGAAGGTCTCGTCGACTCACGACAGGGCTTCGGCTGGTTCGTTGCTGGCGAACCTGTACGACAGCCCCTCGGTCGCCTTGCGACGATCGAAGATCAGATGAGGGCGAGCGGAATGACACCAGAGCGACACGTTCTCGAATTCGCCTTTGAAAAGGCACCACGTGATGTGGCGCGCGCACTCGGTACACCAAATGTGCTTCGCGTCTTGCGCATCAACCTCGCAGATGGCGAGCCATTCGCAGTCGTGACAGTGTGGTGTGCGGCTGAACGAGGTCAACATCTCTCTCGCGCCGATGTCGAGCGCACGCCGTTTTACGAACTTCTTGATGTTCCATTAGAGGGAGCCACCCAGACAATTGCCGCAGATGCGGCCACGAAATCTGAAGCGACTCATCTCAACGTGCCAGAGGGTGCGCCTGTGTTGCGCTGTCGGCGAGTAACGACAGGAAGTGACGGAAAGCCGGTGCTCGTGTCACACCATGTGTTTCCCGGTCACCGCACCGAGTTCGTCGTCGACTTGCCGTCCGCTGAGCCGTCGATTGCCCCTAGTGGACTTCGATTGGTCGAGTAACCGACGGCCACTTCGGGAGGACAGTCATCGAAGGAACTGTGCGCGCCATGCCTCGTTGTCGCGGGCGAGCCCGTCCCGAATAGCGGCTATCAGCGGGCCGCGCAGACGTCGTTTGCTGTGGAGGTGCGCTGATCGGTCAAGCGATGCAAACGACGTGGCGGTTGTCAGCGCCGAGTTCATCAATTGGTCTGGTTCGACGACCGAGTCGAGTAATCCGTTTTCGATGGCGTTGTGCGCGCCGAACACTTCGGCCAGCAACACGGCTCGACTCAATGCTGCAGGACTGACGCGCTGTCGAAGAATCTCGATGGTCGACAACGGCATGGCCATGCCGATTGCCACTTCGTTTGCGGTGTATCGATGCGCACCCTGCACTCCGATGCGAAAGTCGCAGGACAACAACAGAAAAACTCCCATCGCAATTGCATGACCACCGCTTGCTGCGATGACTGGTCGTGGAAACTCGAGGAGACGAATCGCCAGGTTGATGCCGCCGTTCAACATGTCGACGGCGTCTTGTCCTCCGGCGGCGATCGTCTTCAAGTCGAATCCCGCAGAGAAGAAACCCTCGCGACCAGTCAAGATGACCGGCACATCGTCGGTTTCGGCCTGGTCCAGCGCCGAGGTGAGTGATTCCTGCATCGGGAGCGAGATTGCATTTGCTTTGCCGTCATCCACTGTGACGATGCCGACACCCTCGCGAAGCTCGTATGTGGCCAGTTGATTCGACATTTGTCGCGTCACCACTTGTCCCAGTGGAGGACGTTCGCCAGCGGCTCGCGTTTTGCTGGCTTGAAATCGGTGCCGATGGTGTACGCGATGGGGAAGAGACCACCCTGACTGACCGCATCGAAAGGAATGCCGAGCAGGTCGGCGGCTTCCTTTTCTCCGTCATTCATCAGGTGGATCGTCGTCCACGCTGATCCCATTCCACGTTCACGTAAAGCGAGCATGAAGCTCCAGACTGCGGGAAGTAGCGAGCCCCACGCTGACGCCGTCATGAACGACGGGAGGTTGTCAAGGCGACCCTCAATTGCAGGAATCATCAAGAGCGGTGCTCGGTGGAAGTTGTCCGCGAGGTAGAACGCTGAATCGCGGACCGCGTCTTGACGTTCCGCGCGTGAGTCGCCGGTCGGGTAGTCGCGACCGGGAAAGTTGGCGTAGATCTCGAAGTTCTGACTGTAGATCTCTTGGAGGCGCTTCTTCTTCGCTTCGTCTTCGACGACAATACAGTGCCATCCCTGGCGGGTCGACCCGGTCGGAGCCTGCATCGCAAGCTCGATGCATTCTTCGACCACGCTGCGCTCGACAGGTCTGTCGAAATCGAGTCGCTTGCGCACGCTGCGGGTCGTTGCGAGCACTTCATCGGCGGAGAGGTTCAGTTTCATGCGCTTCATCATGGCATGGGAGAATTCGGACATGTCCGATCGCGTGTCCATGAAGGTGGTCGACGGCATCGCAGATGTGCGTCTGAACAGGCCCGACAAGCGCAACGCGCTCGACCCCGCGATGTTCGCCGCCCTCGTCAACACCGGAGAGGTGCTGAAATCGCGTGACGATGTGCGTGTCGTCGTGTTGTCCGGTGAAGGTGCGTCGTTCTGCGCTGGACTCGACTTGTCGAGCATGGGTGCACTCGCCGGTGACTCTGCGGATCAATCCGACGATCGAACCGCCGACGGAGCACCATCCATCATGGGAACTGGCGGACGAATCACCCATCTCGCGCAACAATCTGCATGGGTGTGGCAAGAAGTCCCGATGCCGGTCATTGCGGCTCTGCACGGACATGCACTCGGCGGTGGAATACAAATCGCGATGGGTGCCGATATCCGTATCGCTCATCCGGCAACGAAGTTCAGTGTGAGAGAGACGTATTGGGGCCTTATTCCCGACATGACAGGCACGTTGACCATCACGCGTCACGTGCGACCAGATGTCGTGAAAGAACTCGTGTTCACGGCCCGCATCTTCGACGGAATCGAAGCGCACGAGCTTGGGCTCGTCACGTCACTCTCGGAAGATCCATTCGCGTCTGCGATGTCAATGGCTCGTGACATCTGTGCCGTTAGCCCCGATGCGGTGCGGGGAGCCAAGGAGCTCATCAATTCACGAGTGAACGAAGATGCGGCAGAACAGTTCGCTGCAGAACGCTCGGTGATTCAGTCGCTGATCGGCCAGCACAATCAGGTGGAATCCGTCACGGCGTACTTCGAGAAGCGCGATCCGCGCTTTGTCAACGCCACCATCCGGCGTTCGTAAACGCTTTGATTCCGCGCCGCATCGGCGGTAGGGTATGACCTGCTTGGGCCAGCGTTGTCCCGGGTGAACACAGAGTCGTCTTCACCCAATCCGCAGAAACACTTGCGCTTTGCGCTGTTCACGAAGAGACAACACCATGAATCCAGACATGCCGGCCCGCAGTGGTCTCTATGACCCGCGCTTCGAACACGACGCTTGTGGCGTCTCGTTTGTCGCCAACTTGAAGGGCGTGCGTAGTCGCGAGATCGTGACGCTCGGAATCACTGCTCTGTGCAACATGGAGCATCGTGGTGCGACCGGTGCAGAGGCAGAGACCGGTGACGGAGCGGGCATCCTCATCCAGGTGCCAGACGCGTTCCTTCGTGGCGTGATGAGTTTCGAGTTGCCAGCCGCGGGTGCGTATGCCGCAGGCTTGTGTTTCCTTCCAGCCGATGCCGAGCGTGCCGCCGACGCAATGAAGACCGTCGAGCGAATCACGGCGGAAGAAGGTCTTCGCGCACTCGGGTGGCGCGACGTTCCCGTGAACCCTGATTGTCTCGGTGCATCAGCGCGCGCGGTCATGCCGACTATTCGGCACTTCGTCCTCGACGACCCGAACGGTTCGACGGGAATCGAACTCGACCGTAAGATATTCATCATTCGTAAGCGCGTCGAGCACGAGTTGGTCGGCGACATGCGCACGTATTTCCCCAGTCTCTCGGCGCGGACGATGGTGTACAAGGGAATGCTCACGACTCCGGAGCTGGGTGACTTTTATCCTGACCTGTGGGACGACCGCATGGAATCGGCACTGGCGCTGGTGCACAGCCGATTCAGCACGAACACATTTCCGTCGTGGCCGCTTGCACACCCATATCGCTACGTGGCACACAACGGCGAAATAAACACGGTTCAGGGCAACCGCAACTGGATGCGTACGCGCGAGTCGCTGATGCACAGTGATCACTTGCCGGGACTCGACCGTGCGTATCCGATCTGCACCACCGGCGGGTCCGACTCGATGTCGTTCGACGAGGTTCTCGAAGTCATCCACCTCGGTGGACGCTCACTGCCGCACGCGGTGCTCATGATGATTCCCG
>SXWG01000021.1 GCA_005789925.1 Actinomycetota bacterium
CTCCGAGCGTTCTCTTGCACTCTTCCGAATCGCGGATGCGATCGAAGCGCGGGCGGACGAAATCATCGCGCTCGAAGTGCAGAACACCGGCAAGCCGGTCGCTCTCACGCGCAGCGAAGAAGTGCCACCGATGGTCGACCAAATCCGCTTCTTCGCTGGTGCGGCGCGCATGCTCGAAGGGAAGAGTGCGGGTGAGTACATGCGTGGCATGACGTCGATGATCCGTCGTGAACCCGTCGGCGTGTGCGCGCAGGTCGCGCCGTGGAATTACCCGATGATGATGGCGGTGTGGAAATTCGCGCCAGCAATCGCTGCAGGTAACACAATCGTGTTGAAGCCGTCTGACACCACGCCGGCCACGACGACATTGCTCGCAGAGATTGCAGCAGAGTTTTTACCTGCCGGCGTGTTCAATGTCATCTGTGGCGATCGCGACACCGGTCGTTCGATGGTCGCACATGACACGCCATCGATGGTGTCGGTCACCGGTTCAGTGCGAGCCGGTATGGAAGTCGCAGAAGCAGCAGCAAAGTCCCTGAAGCGCGTGCACCTGGAACTTGGTGGCAAGGCGCCAGTCGTCGTGTTCGATGACGCAGATATCGAGGCTGCTGCAGCAGGTATCGCTACCGCCGGTTACTTCAATGCAGGTCAGGACTGCACAGCGGCGACGCGCGTGATTGCCGGGCCACGCGTGTACAAGGATTTCGTCGATGCGCTAGCCGAACAAGCTCGTGGGGTGAAGACCGGAGTACCGACAGATGACGAGGTTTTGTTCGGACCCGTCAACAATGCGAATCAATTGTCGCGCGTATCGGGGTTCCTTGACCGCACACCGAATCATGCGCGCGTGGTCGCCGGTGGTTCGCGAGTCGGGGACATGGGCTACTTCTATTCGCCAACTGTCGTTGCCGACTTGAAGCAAGACGATGAGATGATTCAGAACGAAATATTCGGTCCCGTCATCACGGTGCAGCAATTCTCAGACGAAGAACAGGCGTTGCGGTGGGCGAATGGCGTGGAGTACGGATTGGCATCGTCGGTGTGGACCAAGGACTTCGGACGGGCGATGCGCATGGCAAAGGGCCTCGACTTCGGTTGTGTGTGGATCAACACACACATTCCGGTCGTCGCCGAGATGCCTCACGGTGGATACAAGAAGTCGGGATATGGCAAGGATCTGTCGGCGTACGCATTGGATGACTACACGCGCATCAAGCACGTGATGGCCAACATCGACAGCTGAATCAGCGCAACTGGTATTGGCGCCAGGCCTCGGTGAGCCCTTCGTGCAACACGTTTCCGATGAAACCGAGTTCTTCCTCGCCACAGATGAGGGTAGGTGCGAGAACGACCACGGGATCAGCACGGTCGTCTGCGCGACAAATGAGACCAGACTTGAAGAAGTGAGGTGACAGCACGCCGCGAAGCAGCCATTCGCATTCTTCGCGCGTAAATGTCTCCTTGGTGTCTTTGTCACGCACCAATTCGAGAACGTGGAAGTATCCACACCCGCGGACGTCACCGACAATCGGCAGTTCACCGAGCGTCGTCATCATGTCTTTGAACATCTGCTCATGACGCAACACGTTGCCGTTGATGTCTTCTTCTTCCATGATCTTGACGTTCGCCATTGCGACCGCACTTGACACCGGATGTCCGGCAAAGGTGATGCCGTGTTGAAATGTGGCGGTCGGTTCTTCGATGAACGGTGCCGCGATGCGGTCGCTCGCGATGACACCACCAAGTGGTGCGTAGCCGCTGGTCACGCCTTTGGCGAACGTGATCATGTCTGGTTGGTAGCCAAAACGATCGGCTCCGAAGAAGTGTCCGAGTCGGCCGAACGCACAGATGACTTCGTCTGAGACCAGCAAGATTCCGTACTTGTCGCAGATCTGGCGCGCGCGTTGCCAGTACCCCTCAGGAGGAACGAGGGCACCACCTGTGTTCTGCAAAGGTTCGAGTATCACCATTGCGACGGTGTCGGGCCCTGCTTCGATGATCTTGCGCTCGATGTCATCAGCACAATCGAGCGTGCATGCCGCTTGATTCGAGCACACGACGCAGCGGTAATGGTTTGTGTTGCGCACTTTGATGGCTTCACGAAACAAGGGTTCGAAGTTCTCGCGCAATCCGGGCACACCGGTGATCGAGAGCGCGCCCATCGTGGTGCCGTGATAGGCGTAGTCGCGACTGATGACTTTGCGACGTTGCGGTTGGCCGATCATGCGGTAGTACTGAATCGCCATTTTCCATGCGGATTCGACGGCTTCGCTTCCGCCAGCGGTGAAGAACACTCGGTTCAGATCGCCCGGCGCGTGATCCGCGAGCCATGCAGCAAGGTCGATGGCCGGTTCGGTGGCGTAGTTCCACAGCGGGAAGTAGCTGAGTCGGCTCATCTGGGCGTGGGCGGCGTCAGCCAATTCGCGACGTCCATGACCGATATTCACTGTGAAGAGACCGCTCAGGCCATCGAGATACTTCTTGCCGTGCTGGTCCCAGACGTAGGGGCCCTCGCCTCGTGCGATGACGGGGTAGCCGTTGCGCTGTACCGACCCGAGGCGTGTGAAGTGGCCCCACAGGTGACGCCGTGCATTGGCATCACGGCTTTCTGTGTCGGTGGCGATGTGTGTCGAACTCATGGTCGCAAGTGTTGCCGATACACACTGTTCTTTCCACCATCAGCACCTGTGCCTAATATCTGAAAGGTTTCCCTACCGGGGAGGGGTGAGAGTGACCGCTGAGTCGAACACGGGGGCGCGTGGCTCCATCGAATTGATCAATGTCACGAAACGCTATGGCGCTGTCGTCGCGGTCGACTCCATCAACCTCACGGTCAAGCCCGGAGAGTTTCTCTCGTTGTTGGGGCCCTCTGGCTGCGGAAAGACAACGACACTGCGCATGCTCGCTGGCTTCGAGCAACCCGATGGTGGGCACATCTTGGTGAATGGGAAAGAAGTGCAAGGTGTTCCTCCGCACAAGCGAGA